>CAYNNS010000034.1:0-17820 GCA_964398345.1 uncultured Gemmatimonas sp.
GACACGTATGAGGACCTGGTCAAGAGCGGCGTGATCGATCCGACCAAGGTGACGCGGACGGCGCTCCAGAACGCGGCGAGCATCGCCGGGTTACTGCTCACCACCGAGTGTGTGGTGGTGGAGAAGAAGGAGGAGAAGCCGGCTCCCGCGGCGCCTCCAGGTGGTGGGATGGGGGGGATGTACTAAGCTAGGCTGACTTTTGCGGAATAGTGGGGCAAGGGGATTTCCCTTGCCCCATGTTTTTTGGTCCTTGTGCCGCGATTTCCGTGGCAAGAAGGTTGGGAATCGGAGCATGCGAGCGCCCCATCGTCGGCATGAGCGACACTCTTTCTACAAATACTGTACTGGAGAGGTTGCGAAGAGAATCCTAACCACTGGACGTTTGCGGTGGAGTTCTCCGCTGTGCTTTAATGATCCGTTTGACGTTCCACGTGATGCGAACTTGGGATTCACGCCCGACGAGTTACGTCATGCAGTTCACGCGCGCATGACCCAACTCCTCTCTCAGCCCCACGCACCGAAGAACCCGGTCTTTGCAAGCCTAAACCGACTCCTTAAGACGAAGAGTGGGCAATTCCAGAGACAATGGCTCTTCGATAGTCTTGCCAAGCAAATGGAGCGGTTCGGTCCAATTGCGGATGCTAGTCAAGACGCATTCCGCTCGGCCTGGGAGGATATGGTTCCACGCCTTCGTATTCTCTGTACTTCGGAAGTATGTGACAATCCCACCATGTGGGCGCATTACTCAAGCAACCACGCCGGCGCGGTTGTTGAGCTTGCGAGCAGTGATGAGCGCGACAGTTCACTGTTATTGGCTGAGCCTGTGATCTATCAACAGTCAGCACCGCGATTGCCCTCGATCGAAACATGGGTCGAGGCCATCATGGGGGAGAGTGAGATTGTATGGCCTGAATACTTCAGAGAATATCACTACGTCAAATCCTTGGACTGGGCTTACGAGCGCGAGTGGAGAGTTATCTCCTACGATCGTCGGGAGGGCCGAACTCTTTTCAGACACGCCGTTCCATCCCTCGGATCTCCTGGGGATATACCTTGGAGCCTCGATGCCGGATACAGATAGACGGGAGATTCTCGACCTCTCGACAGGAAGGTACCCCAACGCAATTGCCTACACATGCCGCATCAATCAGGTGTCACGACGAATTGAGTTTGATACTCTAGCAGACGATTAGAGACAGCGGCGGCTTGTCGACGAGCTGCTAGGCGGCTAGTGGCTGCTCTTCGCGTACGCCAAAACGACCTCGCAACCCATACGAGTATGTAGCTTGGACCGACCCCTTCCCACCAACGGTGGGGGCAGGTATCTGCGATTTCCAGGTAAGGTGCGGGTATGCTTCGCCTTGAGGTGTAACCCTGCAAGTTCCGCGACGGCGGTCATGATCTGCGAGTTTCGTATGAATACGCCCCTGATACTGTTTTCGCCTACGACATACACAGCAGTCCCTGTCGGTCTTAAGACTCGGGCTGCTTCACGTGCCGCTAGCTTCATGTCATAGATATATCGTCGCAGGGTGCTCAAGAGGCGGCTTGGCAGCGACGAACCGAGTCCCAGGTCAGACAAGACGACTCTTGTCTCTGGATCTCCTTCCGCCTCGTAACAAGCAGCTTCAGCACCAATGGACCTGCTGCGGGCATCGCGCAGCTGGCCCACTTGGTGGCCCATCCACACCAAGCTGAACTTGCTACACCGGAAATAGTCAATCGCGTTGAGGTACGGAGGGGAGCTCAGTATCAGATCTGCAATCCCATCTTCAAACCGAAGGTTGCGTGCGTCACCTTGGTAAATCCGGGTTGCCGGCCCGCGCATATCAGTGTGCTTAGCAATACAATTGCTAGTAACCCGTTCTACTGAAGCCAAGAATCTCCTGAACGGCTTAATCGGTGCGCGATCGAACGCACGGTGGGGGCGGCTATGAGCCAAGTCCATTGCGAGTGAGGCACCGGCCTGCTTGGTTATAATAAGCCGAGAGAAAGCACACCAAAGTAAATCGCGTGTATTCTCGCTTCGAATACGCGTGATGTGCGTTGCTAAGCTGGTGAGTTGGCGACGTGCATAGTCATCGAACCAATAAGCCACAAACTCACGTGTCTTTTGAGTCGCGCTCGGAGGATACGCGTCGCGTGAGCGAAGTGTCTTAAATGTTGCACGAGCTTTCGAAAGGACTTCGGCGGCCTGGCCTCGTACTTCATCGAGATCCGTCGCTCTAGTCCAAACCCGAGAGATCAAGACCGCAAGCGGGTCAATATCAACGCCAATAGCATGATGTCCCTTTGACCGTGCGACCGCTAGAACCGTGCCGGATCCCATCATCGGATCCAAAACCCTTAATGGTTTCTTCGTGTCGGAGAGCACCTCTAGTGCAATTCCAGGTGCCATCCGGGCTGGGAATGGATGAACTGGTTCCCGACCCACAATCTCCGCGACCGTCTTTCT
This sequence comes from uncultured Gemmatimonas sp., assembly GCA_964398345.1. Classification (GTDB taxonomy): domain Bacteria; phylum Gemmatimonadota; class Gemmatimonadetes; order Gemmatimonadales; family GWC2-71-9; genus JABFSM01. The sequence continues at coordinate 2,456 of CAYNNS010000034.1, forward strand.
ATATGATCTGTGCATCTAGCGGCGTCGCTTGTGTGTAGGAGTCTTTGATGAAGAGGGAGAGTGAAGAGAGTCTTCTGAGCCCTCCCGCATAGCCGAGGCGATCGTAGCGATAATGTTCGCAGGACTCTGATCGAGCTCGACGCTGTCGGAACCAGCGTAAATCCCACCGGGTGCGATTTGCGCCAAAGCTGAACAAATGTCGATTAGTTCGTCATCCTTAGCGTAATTGATTGGCGGGTTGAGATGCGATAGTTCATTTGCTAGCGCCGCATACTTTACAGTTGTCAACTTTCGTTTCTTTTGCAGTTCGCCGATCGTCGAAATGATCTCCTTATATGGGATCTTGGTCACCGCCAGCTTGCTGATATCTTCCACCCATTTGGCGCTTTCTTCTGGTAGACGGCATTCCTCGAACAACTCTCGCAGCTTTCGAAGGCCAATGCGCTTAAGCGGCCGCAGGCGTACCAGCGTCGCAAGTGCATCTATGGTAATGAGGGTAATCGTCTTTGGTTCGCCCAGTGCTTTGGTCTTTTTGCGGTCATCGTCAATCTCCTTTGCAAGAGCGGAGGCGTCGCCCTTCGAAGTTGGGAAGGCACGGCCAACGACGAGCGCGTGATGCGCCCCATACTTGTCTCTGTGTCGAACGATGGCTGAAACCTTCACTGTCCCTGCAGCGACAGCTCCCTTATCAGAAACCTTACTCTTCGCATCCAGGCTCACAAGATACTGTCCAGGAATGCCTTTCTTGTCTGCAGGCAGAAGGGCCGTTGCAACACCGTCCGGCTCACCCTTCCCCCCAATTGGCGTGACCTCGTATCCGAGACTTGTGAACGCGCCACAGAGTTTGTCCTCGAGTGCATTGGGATCGTTCCGAGCGTCCTGAAGTGCCAGGGCGGCTGCGAACGCACCTTGTCTCCCGGACGACGTGGCGAGATGCCTAAGTAACTGGTCACGGGCTGAAAGGAAGGCGTCGATTTGGTCTTGCTTTAACCCCATGGCGAAGAGTTGTGCCTCTGCAAGGACCTCAGCCATTGCAAGCAATTCCAGGGGCTGCCCTCCGGTCTTATTCGCGAAATCCTCATAGAAGGTGGCTACGAACGGATGCCAAGCGTTAATTCGAAGCTGCCCCGTAGAAGTATCAAATTGCACAATCCCTGCTTCGGGTGAGCTGTCGTAGTCAAGCTTCACGCCAGCGACGAAGTTCTCCGCCTTTGTAACGCGTAGATCAAGGGAATTGAGAAACGCCGTCTGATCTGAGGCAGCAGCAAGTTCCGGAATTATCAGATAGCGAGATTGTGCAACACCTTCTACGACGGCCCGAGCCAGCTCGAGAATGGGTCGGCGGGAAAGGCTGGCTGGGCTTGCGGCTAGTTTGCGAGAAAGCTTGGCGCCCGACTCTTCGTCCTCGTCGTGCTTTTCGATCGTCGGTCGAACAGCGTTGAAAATAGCCCGGAGGACATTCTGTGCAGTGCTGAGCAAAGGTCCTTCGCTGATAGCCTCCCGGTTTGAACGAAGCTCTTGGTCTAGACCGTCGATATGGACAACCAACCTGAAGCGGCCGAAGGTGCCGTGACGGAGTTCGTCTGGCGAAATCCCAAAGTGACCGTCCGTTACGTTGACAAGTCGATCAAAGACGTAGACAAAGAACCCGTGGCTTCTGCCTAACTCCTCGGATTTCCCCGTCGTCAGAAGGTCTCGGTAGGCCTCTGCAAACCCTGTGATACGACCGAGGCCTGGGATGTTGAGTCCGAAGCGTTCAGGGCTGTCGGCCGGAACGCGAGTATCCTCTGATACTGTCGCTTCCTTCGGCCCGGGTTTGGGCAGTTCGGTGATGTCCTTGCCCAAGACCCAGGTCTTGAGCAGCCCTTTGCCTTGCTTGCTCGGAGAGAGAAGCGCACCGTTTAGCCAGATCTCGAAATCTGGGCGAAGCGGCATTGCTGTTCTCAGGACCCACTCAAGTACACCCGGACGGATCTCGTGGGCTTTTTCCTTGAGCGCGGACATGATTGCTACTGTCCACGATGTGCGTGCGCCTTTTCCAAACAATCTCATGCCGCCGGACGTGAACGCCGGGGAATTGATCCAAGGTTCTAAAGCGGCCTTCGCTTCTTCCTCTCGAAGCTCACGAAGAGGAATCTTGATCGGCGTCTTCGGTTCGACCTCCCGGTCCACACGCTTGTCAATCGCGCTGAAGTCCATGGAGGTTGAGTAATACTTCGAACCGCGCTTGGTTACGTGAGTCAAACGGTCTGCTAGGACGTAGGTTGCAAGTTTGCCAATCCCGAACTTGCCGATCTGCTGACGACGCCGGGGTAACCGTGTCAGTCGGCGCTTATTGCTGATGCCGATGAGCCAGTGCTGCTTGAGGCCGCTGGCATCCATCCCCTCACCGTCATCGATGACCACGATCGAAGCATTTTGATCATACAGGTTTGGAGATATCACCAGAGCGACATGCTGGGCGCCTGCGTCGAAGGCGTTCGAGACGAGTTCCTCGACCGCTTTGTTTGGGCTGGCGTAAAGACCTTCCGAAAACAGCTCGATGATCTTGTAGCTCAGACGGACGTCGATGCTGCCCTTTTGGGTGCCCAACGAGGCAAACGTCGGTAGGGAAGCCATGTCGAGTATTATGGCATAGGAAGCTCTCTTTCGCATCTGGTTTATACATCCGGAACGGGTGAGTATACTCGCGATGACGAAGCCGGGGGCTCGCTTGCGCTCACCCCCGGCTTCTTCCTTCTCCGGAACGCCTACCTTCAGACGCCCGGTGTCCTCCGGCCTTCACGCCGCCGGGGCGTCGATGCCGCCCGGTCCAGGTGAACCCTCCCCGGTATCAGCCTTCGGCGTGCTTCCGCCGTGCGGCTGGCCGGGCACCTGCCGGGAGCTCTTCCACTCGTCCATCACCTCGGCACTCATCCCGAAGCGATAGCGGGTGATGCCGTCGAGAATCTTGACCAGCTCCATGATCTCAGCGACGATCACCTCGAGCTCGGCGCGGGCAGCGATATGCTCCCGCCGGCTCGTGCGGAACGTCTCGATCGCGACTTCCAGCTCCGCAACCCGCCGGTCCAGGTCGTCGAGCAGCTCCGGCCTTCATCCCTTGTTCCACCATCTTGTCCTTCTGTTCCCTCGCAGGGTCGATCAGCGACCGCACGAAGGTCAGGAACACGTAGTTGGGGACGTTGCCGTTCGGGAGCTTGAACCGCTCTGCCAGCTCGACGCTGTCTTTGGCCACGACTGAGCCGAGCGATTCAGGAGCTGAAGAGGAAAATCGGAAAACAGAGGCCGGGGGCTCGCTTGCTATCGAATTACCCGGACCGGCACCTTGCTTAGCATCGTGGTCCCGTCTCCGAGCTCACCCGCCTCGTTCTGTCCCCAGCAGTAGGCCGCTCCGATCGAGGTGAGCCCACAGGCGTGATCGGCGCCGACCGAGATCTCAACGAAGCTCACACCCGGCGGAACTAGCACGGCTGTGGGAAGTACGCGATGGTTGCCGGTGCCGTCACCCAACTGATTCCCGGCGTTGTTGCCCCAGCAGTACGTCGTGCCACTCGTCGCGATGCCACAAGCAGAGGACAAACCCACCGAGAGACGCGAGAAGCTCACGCCCGGAGGTGCGTGCACCTGGACAGGAGTGAGGCGAAGCGTCTCCGTTCCATCGCCGACCTGGCCCTTGTCGTTCTCGCCCCAGCAGTAGATGGCGCCGCCAGCGGTGAGTCCGCACGTAGCGAGTCCTGCTGTTACCAGGGTCACGAAGCTCACGCCCGCGGGGGTGAGCACCTTTGTCGGAGACGGCCGGTTGATCTGGGTCCCGTCGCCGAGCTGGCCGTTCTCGTTGTTTCCCCAGCACCAGCCGGCACCCGCCGCGTCCAGCCCACAGTTGGCGTAGACAGCCGAGGAGATCGATACCAGTGCCAGCCCCCCCGGCTGTGCGACGGCGGCGGGGGCGGGGTGCCCATCTCCCCAGCAGAAGGCAGCTCCCCCCGCTACGAGAGCACACGCATGCTCGAATCCCGCGTCGATCGCGATGACCGGCGCTGCGGTCGGAAGCGTGACTTTCGCCGGGGCGGTTACGAATAGCGTGTTGAAGCCGTTCTGCCCTTTCTCTCCGTCTCCCCAGCAGTACGCCGCTCCCGCCGGGGTGCGTGCGCAGGTGGAGGCCTCCAAGCCCGCGGACACCGCGGAGAAGTGCAGGCCGGCTGGGACCAGGACCGGCGTCGGGAGCAAGCGGCTGGTTTGCGTGCCGTCACCGAGCTGTCCCGCCCAGTTGAATCCCCAGCAAAAGGTCTCCGCCGACGCGGTGAGCCCGCAGGTATGCTGATCGTTCGGGCTGATCGCTGCGAAGTGGAGGGTTACGCGGAACTGGGCACTCGTGGCGGACGCGAGGGTGCCGGAACTTGCCACGAGGGTGTATGGGCCTGCCTTGTCGAGGCTGAGCCCGCTGAAGGTGGCGATCCCCGCCACCGCAGCGACGGTTGTCTGACCGCCGAGGCTGCCGGCAGAATTGGCCCCAACCGTGAGCGTGACGGTGTTCGTCGCATTTGCCACCCGCACGCCGTTGACGTCACGAAGCTCTACCCGGAGCGCCACTGGAAATGAGATTCCCTCGGTCGGTAGATCGGGCACGTCGAGAATTGCCAGCTGGGTCGGCTCGGCGGGCGAGACTCCGCTAGTTGATGAAGAAGTTGGTGAGCCCACAGCGCACGCCGCGATCGCCGCTACGAAAGCGAGAGCCAGCCGGAATTTCGCGGCACCTCTCATGGTCAACGCCTACTCCTAGACCGTCTCCTGCACGTCCGGGAAAGGCCGCACGTAGACGTGGTCAATGCCCCCCTCGTTTGAGGCATAGGCGAGCCAGCGGCCATCGGGGGAGAGCGTAGGCGCCTGTTCATTATGGGGAGTCGAAAGCAACGGCTTCCCTTCATCTTAACCTTGCGGTAACCGGCATCGAATCCTCAGGAAGATGTCGGCTACAAACTCAAAGCTAGGCTCGGCAAAGGCCTAATCAAAACGACGCGTCGGCGTCCGAGAAAGCCGCATCTACCATCGCCTGCGCGAGGCGCTCTCGCGGCTGAAATAGCGAGGTATCTTTGGGGATCCGCCTCTGGACTCCCCGATGCGCCCGATCGCCCTGACCGCCCTGTTGTGCGCCGTTGCCGTCCCTCCCGTCGCTACCGCGCAGACTAAACCGCTCGTCACCCAGAAAGACCTCGCCAAGTGGGAAGGCTTGGGTGGGGGCAGGCTGTCGCCGGACGGAGCCTGGCTGGCCTGGTCCATTACCCGCGGCAACGAGGAGAACGATCTGCGCCAGCGGGGCGGCCCGCGCGACAGCACCAGCGTGATCCCCTTCGGTCAGGCCGCGGCGTTTTCCCCCGACTCCCGCTGGTTCGCGTACCTGATCGGAGTGCCACCGAAGGAGCGCGACCGGCTGCTCAAGGACAAGAAGCCGGTCCACACTTCCTTCGCCGTGCGCAACCTCGCCACCGGCGAAACCATCGCCCTCCCCGAAGTCTCGGCGTTCGCGTTCAATCCCTCGGGCGGATTCCTCTCGGTGACGCACTACCCCGCCGAGGGCAAGAAGGTGAGCGAGGTCCTGGTGTTCGACCTCGGCAAGGGGACGCGCCTCTCGTTCGGCAACGTCATGGAGCAGGCCTGGAGCGATGCCCGGCCCTTGCTCGCGCTCTCGATCGCTTCGGAGGGCGGGGCGGGGAATGCCGTGCAGGTCTACGACGGCGGCAGCGGCGCGGTGCACGTGCTCGATGCCTCGCCCGCGCTCTATCGCAGCCTCTCCTGGCGCCCCAAGCAGGACGGGCTCGCCGTGCTGCGCACCGTCACCGACAAGAGCTTCGCCGATACGACGCACACGATTCTCGTCTGGGAGTCGGTCGGCCTCGGCGAGACGGCACCGCTCAGCCTAGACCCCGCGGCCGCGCCGGGGTTCCCGCCCGGCATGCGGATCGCCGATGCCCGGCGCCCGGGCTGGTCCAAGGATGGCCGCGTCCTCTACTTCGGCGTGCGGCCGAGGGTCGCGGCGCGAGACTCGAGCCGGAAGAGCGACGAGAAGCTCTCCGACGTGGAGATCTGGCACACCAACGACGTCCACGCCATTCCGGAACAGCGCGCCAGCGAGCAGCGCGACCTGCGTAACACGCTGCTCTTCGCCTGGCACCTGGCGCCCACGCGCCTGGTCCAGCTCGGCAGCGACCTCGCCGAGACCGCCACGGTTGTGGAAGGCGACCACTTCGCCGTCGAGACCGATCGCAAGGCCTACGCCTTCGGGCAGAAATTCGGCCGGCCCTACGAGGATCTCTGGACCGTGGACATCGCGAGCGGCGCGCGCCACAAGCTGCTGGACAAGGTGCGCTACGGCTTCGCGGGTGACCCGACCGGAAGGCGGCTCGCCTGGTTCGACGGCAGGGACTATTGGGCGATGGATGTTGCCGGGGGAGCCAAAGCCAACTTGACGGCGGCACTCCGCGCCAAAGGCCAAGACTTCGTCAATCACGACGACGACCATCCCACCGACATGGCGCCGCCCTGGACCGCGGCGGCGTGGAGCAAGGACGGTAACACGCTGATCGTCGCGACCGAGTACGATCTCTGGGCCCTCCCGCTGGATGGCTCGGCGGGCCGGCGCCTCACCGATGGAGCAGGGCAGGGCGTCGTATCGCGGCTCGTCTCCTTCGCCGCTTTCTCCGCGACTCCGGCCGAACGGGCCGTGGACTTGAGCCGCCCCGTGTATCTCTCGCTCTACGGCAAGCGCAGCAAGCAGAGCGGCTACGCGCGGCTGGCGCCCGGCGGCGCCGTGCAGCGCCTGATTCTGGCGGATGCCTCGATCGGTTCGTTAGCCAAGGCCGACAGCGCCGAGCGCTACGCCTATGTGCGGCAGCGCTACGACGAATCGCCGAACCTCTTCGTCGCCGGCGCCGAGCTGGCCGAGGCGCGGCGCTGGAGCGAGACCAATCCCTTCCAGAAGGATTACGCCTGGGGCAAAGCCGAGTTGATCAACTTCACCAGCACGATCGGCCGGCCGTTGCAGGGCGTTCTGTATTACCCGGCTAACTACGAACCCGGCAAGAAGTATCCGCTGATCGTGTACACCTACGAGCTGCTCTCGCAGGGCTACCATCGCTACGTCGTGCCGCGGGAGAACGACTACTACAACGCCACCGTGTTCACCCAGAACGGCTACTTCGTGCTGATGCCGGACATCGTCTTCCGGCCCCGCGAGCCCGGGCTCGCCGTGTTACAGGCGGTCGAGCCGGCGGTGAAGTCGGTGATCGCGCGCGGGTTAGTGGATCCCTCACGCATCGGCCACTGTGGCCATTCCCAGGGAGGCTACGAGGCGTATTTCCTGGCCACCCACAGCGCGCTCTTCAAGACGGCGGTGGCGGGCGCGGGGATCACCGACATGATCAGCTTCGCCGGGCAGATGCACTGGTCGTCGGTCCCCGAGTTCGACCACTGGGAGACGGGGCAATTCCGCATGCAGGTGGCGCCCTGGGAGGACATGGCCGCGATGGTCAACAATTCTCCCCTGGCAAGGGTGCAGGTGATGCCGGCGCAGAGCATTCTGATGGAGATCGGCGGCGACGATGGCACGGTGGACATGCGCCAGGGCGTGGAGTTCTGGAACTACGCGCGGCGGGCGGGCAAGAACGCGGTCATGCTGCTCTACCCCGGGGAGGGCCATGGGCTGGGCAAGCGCGAGAACGCGATCGACTACGAGCGGCGGATCCTGCAGTGGTTCGGCCACTACTTGAAGGGGGATGCGCCGGCGAAGTGGATTACCGACGGGCAGAGCTGGCTCGAGCGGAAGGCCGTGCTCGACGGGAACAAATAGGAGCGAGATTGTCGTTTTCGATCCGCTTCGCGTTCTTCTGGTAATAGTTCTCCCGCTCGCTGCAGTGAGATTCTCAGGCATGATTGCCTGGCTCGGGCAGCGGCCTGCAAAGACCCGGCTCCTGCTGGACCGCATTCTTGAAGGCATGCGGGAGATCGCGGTTCTCTTCCTGGCCTTTGCGCCTTTGGACGTTGCGCTCAATCGCTCGTCCGGAAGTTCGACCAGTTCGCTCTTGCTATTCGTTATCCTCGGCCTCTTTTTCTTTGCTGGGGCTTTGATCATCGAGTGGAGTCGTACAGATGACAACTAATGAGTTACTCGCCTTCGGGGGTGTCACTCTGGTCGTGGGGATCGGCATGGTCATCGCCTGGATCGCTTCTCGAGTGCCACCGGAAAAACCGAAAGACCAGAAGTAATCGGGCCTCGAACCGGGAGTGAGCCAGGCCCACCGCTCCAGACATCTGACCGTCGATCGCAATTCACTCTTGTTGTCATCGCTCAGTGGGCGGCCGGGTCCAGCGTCGCCGAGATCCGGCGGAGCGTGTCCGCTGTCTCGGCGTCGAGCGGGTAGAACGTCTCGAGCGTGACCTCTGCCAGCCCGACATCGACCGCCGTACCGAACACCATCGTCGCACTGATCAGGTTCAGAGGTCCGTGGGGACTCTGGAAGCGGAGCGGCACGGCGATGCAAGCGTCGTCCTCCCCATCGTCTCGATCACGCCCCGACTCTGGAGCCGAGTAACCCGCCAGCTCGCGATACAGGGCTTCGAGTACCGGGTCGGCAGTGGCGTCGAGCTGGCGCTGCAGGCGAGCGAGGAGATGGTCACGCCATTCGGCGTAGTTGAGAATCCGCAAGGCCATGCCACGCGGATGCAGGCTGTTCCGCAGGACGTTGACGGGTGGCGTGCGCAGCTCGGGCGCCACGCAGTTGAGCAGCGGTGCGATGGCCCGGTTCGCGGCCACGACGTTCCAGTGACAATCCAACGCAACGGCGGGGTAGGGTTCGTGACCCGCGAGCACGGCGTCGAGCAGCGCCCGGGTCGCGGACGCCTCCCTGGCATCGGCTCGGCGATCGGCGAACTCCGGCGCGAAGCCCGCCGAAAGCAGCAGCGCGTTCCTCGCGCGCAAAGGGACGTCGAGCTTCTCGGCGAGCAGGAGGACCATCTCGCGGCTGGGTCGCGCCCGTCCCGTCTCGAGAAAGCTGAGGTGGCGCGCCGAGGCGTTGGCGCGGAGCGCCAGCTCGAGCTGGGAGAACCGGCGGCGCCGGCGCCAGTCCCGGAGCATGCGGGGGAAATCGCCCACCATTACGTCGAAGGTAATCGACTTCGCTACCGCTTTTCGTTTTCTTGGCTGGCATGAAACGCCGTGACGCGTTGCAGGCCATCGCCGGTGCCGCGGGATTCGGACTGGTTCCGGTGCTCAATTCCGCCGCCGCCTCGCCTCAGGCCTCCCGAAAGCCTGAGATTCGCGCGCGGGACGGAACCCTGCTCTTCCATCGCGACTGGGGCACCGGCAAGCCGGTGGTGTTCCTGCACGGGTGGGGACTCCACTCGGCGTTCTGGGAATACGCGATGGCCTTTGTCGTGGACCACGGCTTCCGCGCGATCGCGTTCGACCGCCGGAGTCACGGCCGCTCGGGCGACCCGGGACGCGGCTACGACTACGACACGCTGGCCGGCGATGTCGCCACGGTGCTCGACGCGCTCGAGCTTCGTGGCGCCACCCTCGTGGGCCACTCCCTCGGCGGTGCGGAAGCCGTGCGCTACCTCACGCGGCACGGTCCCCGGCGGGTTACGCGTCTCGTGCTCGTCGCGGCGACGTTGCCGTTCCTCTTGAAGACCGACAACAATCCCGGCGTCGACAAGAGCACATTCGACGCCCTCCGTGCGACGCTCGGCCGCAATCGCGCGCAGTGGCTGGCCGACAACTCGGCGCCGTTCTGGACCCCGGACAGCTCACCCGCGCTGATCGACTGGGGGCATGCGATGCCGTGGCAGAGCAGCCTCTATGCGATGCGGGAGCTCACGCGGACGATGAGCGAGACGGACTTCCGTGCCGAGCTGCGGTCGCTCGCCGTGCCGACGACGGTTATTCACGGAACGGCCGATCGTTCCGTGCCGATCGGGTTCGGGCGCGCCACGGCACAGCTCATCAGAGGGGCAGAGTTGCGTGAGTACGACGGTGCCCCGCACGGGCTCCCGCTCACCCACATGGAACGCTTCCACACCGACCTGCTCTCCCTGCTCAACAAGGGGCTTTAGATCGCAGGAGGATCGTTTACTCCGAGCGCAACGCCTCGACCGGCTCGACCCGCGATGCCCTCGCGGCGGGCAGCAGCACGGACCCGGCCGCTACTGCGAGCAGCATGACCGGAATGGTCGCAAAAGTGAGCGGATCCAGCGGGGCGACGCCGTAGAGCAGCTTCTGGAGAAAGCGCGTCAACAGTACCGCGGCGCCCAGGCCGAGGCCGACGCCGATTGCCACGGGCGCCATGCCCTGGCGCAGCACTAACCCGCGCACCGTCCCCTGATGGGCGCCCAGGGCCAGCCGGATCCCGATCTCCCGGGTCCGCTGGCTCACCGAGTAGGAGATCACCCCGTAGATCCCGACGGCGGCCAGGAGCAGCGCCAGCCCCGCGAAGCCCGCCATCAACCGCATGGTGAAGCGCTGCTCCTGGGTCGCCGCGGCCAGCACGTCACCCAGCGTCTGCACCTGGGTCACCGGGAGATCCGGGTCCATCCGCTTGATGATGTCTTTCACCGGCTGCAGCAGGCTGAGCGGGTTACTCGAGCTCTTCGCCACCAGCGTCAGCGAGCGCCGGATGAAGGCATTGGAGTGGACCCACTGGTTGTGCGGGATGAACCAGGTCCGCTTGACCGGGTTGAGCAGCCCGTTGTGGTGATAGTCGCCCACCACGCCGACGATGGTGCGCCACGCCCCATTGTTGCCGCTCATGGTGTGAATGCGATGACCCAGCGGGTCCTCGCCGGGGAAGTACTCGCGCGCGAACGCCTCGTTGATGAGCGCGACCTGCAGCCCGTCCGGCGTATCGGTCGCATCGAAGAAACGGCCCTTCACCAGCCGCATCCCCATCGCCTCGAACAGGCCCGGGGTCGCGGCCTGCCAATCCGCCGACCGGCCGTTCGCGCCCGGCGGCAGCGGCTTGCCCTCGATCTCGGTGCCCGCATCCCCGATCTCGGCGGCGAGCGGCAGCACCCGGATGAAGCCCGCGGCCTGTACCCCCGGCAGCGCCCGCACCGCATCGCCGAGCTGCTGGTAGAAGTTCACCACGCTCGCGGTGTCGCGATACCGTGACTGCGGCAGGCTCAACCGGAGCGTCAGCGCGTCCCGCGTCGCGAAGCCCGGGTCCAGCTGGCGCAGGTTCGCGAAGCTGCGGATCGTGAGACCGGCTCCGATGAGCAGCAGCACCGCCAGCGCCATCTCCGCCACGACCAGTAACCCGCGAGCACGCCGCCGGCCGGCTCCTCCGCTCGCGCCGCGCGAGCCATCGTGCAGAACTTGGGCCACGTTGAGGCGCCCGACCCGCGCCGTCGGCAGGAGCGCGAAGAGCAGGCCCGTCGCCACGGAGAGCAACAGCGTAAATCCCAGCACCCGCACGTCGAGACCGAGCTCCGAAACCCGGGGGATCGTCGTGGGGGCGCGAGCCACCAGGACCCGGACGGCCGCCCACGCCAGTCCCAGTCCGACCAGTCCCCCGGTCATGGCGAGCAGCGAGTACTCCGCCAGCGCCTGGCGGAACAGCTCGCCGCGCCCGGCGCCGAGCGCGGTTCGGACCGCGACCTCCCGGCTGCGCCCATCGGCGCGGGTGAGCACCAGGTTCGCGACGTTGGCGCAGGTGAGCAGCAGGAGCAGAGCCACCGCGGCCGCGAGCACGGCGAGCGCCGGGCGGATCTTGCCGCTCACTTCGTCGAGCAGGGGCACCGCGAAGGCGGTGAAGTGCATCGCCTCGGGGTAGAGCCTCTCCTCCCGGGTCCACCGGCTCGTCATGGCCTTGAGCTCCCCGCTCACCTGCTCGGTGGTGACGCCGGGCCTGAGCCGTCCGACGGCGAATTGCCCGTGACTCCCGCGCACCGGACTGGCCCGGTCGGTCTGAATCGGCTGGACGATCTGCGCGGCGGAGCGGCTCTGGAACTCGAGGGGGAACTTGAAGCCTTTCGGCATCACTCCGACGACCGTTGCCGCGGCGCCGTTGAGCTGGATCTGGGTGCCCAGGATGGCGCGATCGCCCCCGAAACGCCGCTGCCAGAGGTCGTAACCGAGCATGACGACGGGCGGCCCCTTGGGGACGTCCTCCTCGGCCGTGAAGCCCCGTCCGGCGGCCGGCGCGATCCCCAGCACCGCGGGTGTGTTCCAGGTCATCTGGATCGCCGTGACGCTCTCCGGACCCTGCTTTCCCGTCAACGCGACCTCGCCATTGTCGCCCCAGGAGGCGACATCCCGGAACAGCCGGGTCATGCCCTGGTAGTCGACGTATTCCGCCTCGGACACCCAGGTCTTGTCGAAGTTGGCCCAGCGGCTCCAGATCAGCGCCAGCTCGCCGGGGTCGCGGTAGGGCAGGGGCTTGAGCAGGACGGCGTTGATGACGCTGAAAATCGCGCTGTTGGCGCCGATGCCGAGCGCCAGGGTCAGCACGACGACGGCCACGAAGGCGGGGCGGCGCGCGAGCGAACGGGCCGCGAGTCGGAGGGTGCGCATATTGGTTAGAACCTGGCTGGTGCGGGGCCGTTGGAACACCCCGGCGCGTTCGTGAACCGCGCAGTATCTTCTCCCGCCGACAACCACCCCCGAACCAAGGAGTAACCCGATGTTCCGACCGATGCTGGCGGCTGTAGCAGGCGTCACGCTCCTCTCCGCGTCCCTGTCAGCCCAGGGCGCCAGCCCGTTCAACGGGACCTGGAAGCTCAACCTGGCCAAATCGAAGTGGGATCCGGCCAACCTGGCACCGAAGGCGGGGATGTCCAAGTACACCGTCACGGCGACCGACGTCACCCTTTCCGCGGACGGCACCGACAGCCAGGGCCGCAAGACCCACATCGACTACACCGCGAAGTGCGACGGCACCGTCGCCCCGTGGAAAGGCACCATCGACGGCAAGCCGAATCCGGATCAGGATGGCGTGTCGGTCAAGTGCCTCGACGCGCACACCCTGCACGTCGTCAACAGCCTGAAGGGGAAGACCACGACGACGCAGCACATCGTGGTGTCGGCCGACGGGAAGTCCCGCACGGCGGCTACGACGGGAACCAATGCCAAGGGCGTGAAGGTGAACAACACGGCGGTGTACGACAAGCAGTAAGTAACGCGCGGTAAAGAAAGCCGGGGGCTCGCTTGCGCTCACCCCCGGCTTCTTCCTTCCCCGGAACGCCCACCTTCGGACGCCCGGTGTCCTCCGGCCTTCACGCCGCCGGGGCGTCGATGCCGCCCGGTCCAGGTGAACCCTCCCCGGTATCAGCCTTCGGCGTGCTTCCGCCGTGCGGCTGGCCGGGCACCTGCCGGGAGCTCTTCCACTCGTCCATCACCTCGGCACTCATCCCGAAGCGATAGCGGGTGATGCCGTCGAGAATCTTGACCAGCTCCATGATCTCAGCGACGATCACCTCGAGCTCGGCGCGGGCAGCGATATGCTCCCGCCGGCTCGTGCGGAACGTCTCGATCGCGACTTCCAGCTCCGCAACCCGCCGGTCCAGGTCGTCGAGCAGCCCTGCCTCCATGCCTTGCTCCACCATCTGATCCTTCTGTTCCTTCGCGACGGCAATCAGCGCCTTCACGAAGGTGAGGAACGCGGCATTCGGAACGTTGCTGTCCGGGAGCTTGAACCGCTCCGCCAGCTCGGCGCGGTCCTTGGCGACAACTGCGCCGACCGCGACGAGATAGTGGAGCAGCTGAAAGTGCAGGACCCGGCGGAGCTCCGTCCGCTGGGCCCGGGCCGCGCGCGCCGCGACCAGTCCCTCGTGCTGCTTCTTGTCGATCGCCCCCGCACGCTTGAGGCGCTCCTGCAGCCGCTCGAGCACGGGTGTATAGCTCGATTCGGCGGCCGAATGGGCCAGGATGAAGTTCCGGACCCTCGCGGCCATTTCCAACTTCCTGCGTACTTCCCTACGCATACATATCCTCCTGAGGAGGTTGCCGGCCGTTTCCGGGCCGCGGCGGACGCCGCGAAACCCCTCCGACCGGGGACCAGCACCCGGCCGGCACGGTCCATATTGCGTAGGTCGTGCCATCGCAACGCTGATAACCCGCCGCGCGCGACCCCGGAATTCATTGGCGCGAATCCCATTGCGCCTCAAGAGCTTCCGGAATTGCGGAAAACGTTGTGATCGAGTCGCGGGTCATTGAGATGCCGCTGGAGTGAGTTCCGGAGTCGAACGCTGTCCTCCCGGAAGGACGAAATGGGACCCCGAAGCCATCGAAGTGTCCTCCGGACGAGGCACCCCATACTGAGATGATCCCGGTCCGGACCCCGAATTACCGTGCCGCGATGCCGAAATCACCGTCGCAGCCTGAGCAATCGACGGGGCGCGTTCCGGATCGACCAGAGTGGACCGATCGATGTGGATAACTGTCCCGGAAACGAGGGGAGGGACTGCGGAACTGCCGGATGGCGCTGAGATAGTGGCGCTGAGCCCTGAGATGAACCTGGCGGACACTCCGGGAATCGGGTGTGGTCGCCGGGTATTAGCGCGCCGTCTCGCGCCCTTTTGGTACGATCCCGGCCGAGCGTACTTTGTATTGTGGACGCTACCTATCGCGGCGACTTGAGGGAGCTCAACGAGCTCAACTATGCCCGCTTCGACGCCAAACTCGAGCAGCGGCTCGCCGCCTTCAAGCTCGAGCTGGAGGAGCGAATCGTCCGATTGGAAGTCAAGCTCGACAGCAAGCTCGACACCGCCGTATTCCAGCATGCCATCGCCCAGCTCGGCGCAAGAATTGAGCGTGTCGAGGCCAACCAGAAGACCGCCCTGGCGGAGCTGCGAACGGACCTCCAGAGAGGACTCCGGAAGCAAACCCGCTGGCTCGTGCTCGCTTTGTCCTCGTTGCTGATTCCGCTCGCCGGACTCTGGCTACGCGGGTAGTCGCCGAGGAGCCCAGCAGCTAGGGGTTCAAGCTTTCTGCCAGTGACAACCCTCCCAGCGCGGTATATTCGCAGCCATGCTTACACGCCGCGGATTTATCGGTTCAGCAAGTGTCGCCGGTCTTGCCGCAGCCCTCCCCGTGTCTGCGGAGCCCCGCAAGGATCAAGCACAACCGGGTCTTCCACCGCTCAACCGGCCCGCGGGTTCCCCCGACGCAATCGCCCGGGACGAGAAGTACTGGCAACGCGTCGCCGCCTACTACAAGGTCGGTACCGGCTACACCAACCTCGAGGCCGGCTTCTGGGGCATGATGGCCGCGCCGGTGCTCGCCACCTATCACGGCCACATCGACCGCGTCAATCCCGACAACTCCTACTATGCGCGGCCGCAGTACTACAAGGACCTCGCCGCCGCCCACGAACGGGTCC
>CAYNNS010000035.1:0-17525 GCA_964398345.1 uncultured Gemmatimonas sp.
CACGAAGCCGCGGAGCTGCGCGACGGCGACCCCAAGCGCTACCTCGGCAAAGGCGTGCAGGAAGCGGTCCGCAACGTCAATGAAGTCATTAGCCCGCGGCTCGAGGGCATCGATGCCTCCGACCAGATCGGCGTCGATGCCGAGCTGATGGACGCCGACGGCACCCCCAACAAAGCCAAGCTCGGCGCCAACGCGATGCTCGCGGTGTCGCTCGCGGTGGCCCGGGCCGCCGCCGAGGACGTGGGCGTCCCGCTCTACCGCTATCTGGGCGGCCCGATGGCGCGGGTGCTGCCGGTGCCGATGCTGAACATCCTCAACGGCGGGGCCCACGCGAGCAACAACGTCGACGCCCAGGAGTTCATGGTCGTCCCCATCGGGGCCGACCGCTTCGACGAGGCGCTCCGGATGGGCGTCGAGGTGTTCCATCACCTGAAGCAGGTGCTGACGGGAATGGGGCTCTCCACCGCGGTGGGTGACGAAGGCGGCTTCGCCCCGATGCTCCCCTCCAACGAGGCGGCGCTCGACGTCGTGACCCAGGCGATCCGGAACGCGGGTTATGAGCCGGGCCGGGACGTCGCCATCGCGCTCGACGTCGCGGCCTCGGAGCTGTTCGACAACGGCAGCTACGTGTTCAAGAAAGGCGACCAGAGCCGCAAGAGCGCCGCCGAGCTGATCGAGCTCTATGCGCAATGGGTCGATCGCTACCCCATCGTGTCGATCGAGGATGGGCTCGCCGAAGACGACTGGGAGGGCTGGGCCCAGCTGACCCGGCGGCTGCAGGATCGCATCCAGCTCGTCGGGGACGATCTCTTCGTGACCAATGTGGACCGGCTGGGGCGGGGCATCGAGCAGGGCGTGGCCAACGCGGTCCTCGTCAAAGTGAATCAGATCGGGACGCTGACTGAAACACTGCAGTGCATCGAGCTCGCCAAGGGCAGCTCCTACGGCGTGGTCATCTCGCATCGCTCGGGGGAGACCGAAGACGCGTTCATCGCCGATCTCGCCGTGGCGACCGGCGCGGGGCAGATCAAGACCGGGAGCGCCTCGCGCAGCGACCGCACCGCGAAATACAACCAGCTGCTGCGCATCGCCGAGGAGCTTGGAGACGTGGCCCACTATCCCGGCCGGGACATGTACTCCCTGTGACGCGCAAGGGCTGGCTCATCGTGCTGCTCGTCCTGGGGGCCGGCGTCTTCGCCCTGCAGGCCGGCGAGTACAGTACCGGGCAGTATCTCGCGCTGCGGCGCAAGGAACGCCAGGCGCGAGCCGAAGTGGACTCGCTGTCACGCGAAGTGGACAGTCTGACCCGGCTGCGCAAGCTCGTCGAGACCGATCCCACGTGGCAGGAACGCATCGCGCGCGAGCAATACGGCATGCTGCGCAAGGGGGAAATCGAGTTCACCGTGGTGCGGCCGGACGAGCATTAGCGATCGAACAGCAGACTGCAGCAGGTTACCCCACCTTCCGCCTTCGCCAGCTCGTCGCACTCCACCAGCTGTAGTGGTACGCGGCGCGCGCTGAGTCGCGCGGCCGTGCGGGGAAAGTGCGCCGGGTAAATCACGGCAGCATCCACCAGAAGTGCGTTCGCCGCCGCCGGCTCGCCGGGGTCGACCGCGATCGCGTCATACCCCGGAAAGCGCTCCGGCGAGATCCAGGCGGGATTCACCAGTAACCGGCGCTCGCCGACCGCGGTCACCGCGCTCTTCAAGTGGAGGCAGCCGCGGAAAGGTGTGGCGATCACCCGGTAGCCGTGGGGCTCCAGCGCGGTCTGGAGCTGCGCGATCCCCTCGCCATTGCTGCGCGAGCTCTCGCCGACGAACACCTCCCGCCCGAGGCACAGGACATCTCCGCCATCGAGGGTCGCGGGAGCGGTGAGGTGCCGGAGCGGCCGATAAGGCGCCAGGCTGGCGGCCACCCCGGCGGTCTCGGCGCGGCGCGAGGGCGCGCCGGGCCTGGTCAGGATCGCGACTTCATCGAGCACCAGCGCCGTGTCCTCGATGAACACGGCGTCGGGCAGCTCGGGGGCCGGCGCAGCGCGGACGACACGCACACCGAGGTCGGTCAGCGCCGCCTCGTAGGCGCCGTGCTGCGCGACGGCGCGCTCGACGTCGATGGGCCGGCGCGGCAGATGGGTCAGCTCGCACGCCGCGAGCGAAGCACTGACCGCGCGGGTGATCGCGAGGAGCACGCGGGCTAGGTCCGGCGGCCCACGCCCTGCTCGAGCGCCCGTTCGAACTCCAGGCTCTCGGCGTCGCGGAAGATCGTGGCGAGGGCCAGCGTTCTGCCGCCCTGATTGAAGCGCACCGCCACGTCCCGCTGCGCCGCCGAGCCGGTGACGACGGCCTGATCCCAACGCTCGGCGTGCCCGACGTAGTTGATGCTCACGTCGTAGTGCGCGCTCCAGAAGAAGGGAACCTGGGTGAAGGGCTCCTGCGCTCCCAGGATGTTCCGGGCCGCGGCCTGGCCCATGCGCTCCGCGACGACCCAGTGCTCGACCCGGATCCTCTCTCCCGAGTGCGGATCGGGCCAGCGAGCGATGTCGCCGCCGGCCCAGACGCCCGGCACGCTGGTCTCGAGCAGCGGGTTCACGCTGATGCCGCGATCGAGGGCGAAGCCGGCGGCTGCAGCGAGCTCGAGCCGCGGCTGCACGCCGACGCCGATGACCACCAGATCGGCCGGCAGCTCGGTGCCGTCATCGAGCACGACCGCGGTGTCGGTGATGCGTTGTGGCCGGCGCTCGAGATGGAACACCACGCCCCGTTCCTGGTGCAGCCGCTGGACGAACGCGCCGAGCTCGGCCCCCAGCACCCGCTCGAGCGGCCGTGGCTCCGGGGCCACCACGTGGACCGCGAGTCCCCGGGTTCGCAAGGCCGCCGCCACTTCGAGCCCGATGAAGCTGCCCCCGATCACCACGACCTGCCGGGCCGAGCCCGCCGCGGCAATCAGGGCGTTGCTGTCCGCGAGCGAGCGGAGGTAGTGCATCTCCGAGTGCGCGGCGCCCTCGAGCGGCAGGCGCACCGGCTCCGCCCCGGTCGCGAGGAGCAGCGCGTCGTAGTGGAGGGTGGTGCCGGACGCGAGCGTGACCTGGCGCGCCCTGGGGTCGAGGCCCACCGCGCGGCTCCGGATCAGCTCGATGCCGTGCCCGGCGTGATAACCCGCGGGCCGGAGCGGAATCCATTCCGCGGGAGCGGTTCCCGCGAGGTAGTCTTTCGACAAGTTGGGGCGATCGTAGGGCGAGTCCGGCTCGGCGTCGACCAGCGCAACGTGACCGTCGAAACCCGAGCGCCGCAACTGCTCGGCGGCCGCTGTGCCCACGGCGCCGGCCCCGACGATCACGACCTCCCGCACGCTGCCAGAGCTGCGAGCGGCCGGGATTGGTGCCAGGGCATCGCGCTCGAGCTTCTCCGTAACGCGCACATACTCCGCGTCACGCTGGACCCGCCAGCATGGCACCGGTGAAAGCGCCGGTGCCCGCAGCGCCTCGCCGGTGCGGAGACTGAAGCAGGCGTGGTGCCAGGGACAGCGGACGGTCTCGCCATCGAGCAGACCGTCGGCGAGCGGACCGCCGTAATGCGTGCAGGTCGCGCCGATAGCGAAGAACTCCTCGCCGATTCGGGCGAGGAGCACGGCCTCACCACCGGCATGGCCGAGCAACGTGGCGCCGGACGCAACACTGCTGGCGGGAATGCCCGCGCTGAGATCCGTGCCGCTGAGCGGAGCGTTCGCTTCGGTCATCCGTGCGGCCTCACGCTCCCGCGCTCAGGTGACAGCGGCCGGCGGGCTCGGTATTTTCGACCCGGCGGCAGGGTAGCTCAGGTGGTTAGAGCACGGCACTCATAATGCCGGGGTCGGGGGTTCGAGTCCCCCCCCTGCTATTGCGCTCCTATTTCGTCGGCCGGTTCTCGTCATCCAGCAGCTGGTGAATGTTGTTGGGCAGCTGCTGACCCGCGCCCGCACCATAGCCCACCTTGCCCGGCCTGCCATCGGGAATCGTGATCACGATCTCCGCGATGTTGTTGTCGTAGTTGCTCTCCGCAAACTGGTGACACAGGCCGTGAGTATCGACCGCGGGGCAGCCCGGATCGCTGGGGCCCTGCACGAAGCCCGGATTGACATGGATCCGGATCTTATACGGTCCGGGCGGCAGGTCGTCGATGACGAAGAACTGCCCGGGAAGCCACTTGAAGTACTGATCCGCCCACCCAGTCGAGATGCCTTGATTGCCCGGCATCCCCACTTTACCACAGGTACGGTAGACCCAGGCCTTGGGCGGCGTCGCGTCGCTGTTGAATGGCGCGACGTCGATCATGCAGAAACCGCGCTTCGCCGCGATGAGGGGCGCTCCGACCTCATGGCCATCTGCATCGAGCCGGATCAGCTCGTACGTTGCGTAGTGACGGAAGTGATAGTGATGGTGACAGGCTGCGAACTCGAAGAGACCGTCGTTGGCCGCGATGTGTTCGTTCGGATCCCCGACATGCAGATCGGCGGTGCCGATGTTGGGCGTGTTCACGGTGATCCGCAGCGTGCGATGGTCACCCGCGCTGAGGCCTTCGCCCGGCGGGGCTTCCAGCACGTCGCACGCGGTCGGCTCGAAGGTTTCGTTGTAGACCACCCACGAGTGCGCGAGCGTCGGTCCGTCGACGATGATATCGGGAAGTCCGCTCAGATCGGGGTCGTGTGAGAGGTTCGGGCGCTCACTGTTGCTGGTGGACTCTGCCCCGCAAGCGGCGAGAAGGGCTGCGAGGGCGACGCTCAGGGCATGACGCGACTGCATGGGAACCTCCCGAAAGGGCCGGACCGAGCTGCTCCGAGAGTCTAGCGTGAAGTACGAACTGAACAAGTGACGTCCTGGAAATGAGGCCACCCGCCTGTGTGCTCGGATTTGCACCGCTGTCAATGCATGGCGAGGTAATCGGCGAGCCGGATGGAAAGGGCGAGTGTCGTGAGGGTGGGGTTGGCGAAGCCGGCGGTCGGAAAAACCGACGAGCCGCTGACGAAGAGGTTTTCCATCCCATGAACCCGGAGGTTCGCGTCCACGACGCCCTCGGCGGGGTCGGGATGCATCCGCGTCGTCCCCGAGTGGTGGTGATGCTTCGGATCGATGGGGACGTTGGGGGAGACGCTGATCTTGCCGGCGCCGGTGCGCTCCAGCTCCCCGATCACGATGGGCAGCAAGCGGCGGTGGTTTTCCCGGTCTTCCTCGCGGAAGCGCCAGTGCAGGGCTGGCCGGAACAATCCGAACCTGTCGCGTCGGGTCGTCAGCGTTACCCGGTTCTCCGGATGTGGTCCCTGCTCGAGATCGATCAGGATCTGGAAGCGGGCGGGCCGGGCCGGGCGGGTTAGGCCGGCAGCCCCGCGCACCAGATTGCCCAGCAGCCGGCGCAGCGGCTGAAAGGGGACCAGCCGCCGGGCCAGCGCGCGCCGCTCGCCAGGCTGCAGCAGCAGCGGCTCTTCGTCCTGCAGCAGGCGCAGCGAGGCGTTCCGCAACCGCTCCGATCGCAGCAGCTCGGGGGACACGCCGATGCGGCCCAGCACCGGGGTTCCCGTCGCGGTGGGGCGGTGCGTATAGAACCCGCCGGGCGCGAGCAGGGCCGGATGCCGGGAGTGGATCCAGAGCGAGCTGTCGACCGGGTGCTCCATGAATCCCCGCCCCAGCCAGGGGCGCTCGCCGAGAAAGAGCAGCAGCAGCCTGGCGTTCTCGAGGGCCCCCGCAGCCAGCACGAACCGCTCGGCCCGCACCGTGCCGCGCGTGCCGGTGAGCGTGGCCCAGTCGGCGGTAGTAACCCGCTCCCCGCCGGCCGAACCGGTCAACCCGATGAGCGTCGCCCCCGTAACCACCCGCATGCCCGACGCGGCAGCGAGCCGGGCCGGCAGCGTCTCGGTGATTTGCTGCGCCGTACCGTAGTGGTACATCGCGTTGCGGAGCGAATGGTCGGGAAACTCGAGCCGCGAAAGCCCGCTCGAGCTCCAGTCTTCCGGCAGGAACCCCCACGGGCCCGGACCGCACAGCGCAAGGGCGCGCCGGTAGAACGTGGTGAGGGCACTCGCCGGGAACGGCCAGCCGCTCCCGGGCACCCAGTCGCGAACCTCGAAATCGCTGTCGTCGAGCGGGACGTACTTGGCGTGGCGAATGCTCCGAAACCAGGTGTTCCAGAGGGTTGCCGTACCGCCGATGGCACGCTGGCGGCAGCGCTCCAGCTGTTCGTAGGGATCGCCGGTCGTCTCGCCCGCATTGAGCTCCTGGAGCTCCGGGCCGGCGTCTCGACCGCCGCTCTCCAGCACCACGATCTGCTTTCCCGTCGCGATGAGCTCATGCGCCAGCGCGATCCCCGCGGGACCGGCGCCGACAATACAGATGTCCGCCGAGAGCGTCGTTCCGTTCGCGGCCTGGCGGGCGTCGAGCTCCATGCTACGGCGGTGAACGGACGGCTCGACCTGCCCCCCGGGCGAGAATCGGGACCGATTTTGCGGGGTAGTGCCACAACAGACCGAGCATATCGAAGACCGCCTTGCCCCAGCGGCGCGCGTGGCGATGCTCCTTGAGCAGCAGCAGGCGGTGGTTGAGGTCGTAGCTGTCCCGCGCCCAGCGTTTCCCCGCGGCGAGCGCGCGCCGCAGCTTGCGGTCCGTCGCGATCAGCGGCTCCTGCGCCTCCAGCACGCTCAGCAGCGCCTCGAGCATGGTGGCGTTGTTGGCGGACATAGTGGCCCCGTGGATGCGATACTCTGCGATCAGCTGACCATGTCCGAATGCGCCGGACCGCCGAACCAGGCGCAAATACATCTCATAGTCCTCGCCTCCCGAATACTGGCTCGCAAACCCGCCCGCCTCCGCCAGCGCGGAGCGCCGGAACATGACCCCGACGGGAGGGCCGATGCTGTTCCCCCGCAACAACGATTCGTACGTTGCGACACCCAGGGTTCGCCTGGGGACGCTTGGAATCGACTCACCGCGAGCGCCGATCAGCCGCCGGGTTCCCCAGGTCAGCGCCATGCCGGGATGCCGAGTCAGGGCGTCGGCTCCCGCGGAGAGCGCGCCGGGAAGCAGCCGGTCGTCCGCGTCGAGGCAGACCACGAACTCACCCGCAGCGTACTTGAGCCCGAGGTTGCGCGCCGGCCCGACACCTCCCTGCGCCGCTGCCCGGTACAACAACACCGGGTATCTCGCACACACGTCCGCCACATCGTCCGGGGAGCAGTCGTCGACCACCACGATCTCATAGGGCCGATAGTCCTGGCGGATCACGCTCTCGATGGCCTCACCGAGATAGCGGGCCTGGGAGTAACAGGGAATGACGACCGAGATCAGCGGAGGCATCGTTGCTGCAGGACCCGAATTGGAATGTGACGTTAAGGATAGATAGGTTGGGCGGATGAACGCCTCGCGCCGAATCCTGGTGCTCGCACTGGATGCGGCCAATCCACGCCTGCTGCGAGCCTGGGCTCGAGACGGAACGCTGCCAAACATCGCTCGGCTCATGGCGACCGGGGTGGTCGGCAACACCCGGAGCATCGAAGGCCTGTATGACGGGTCGACCTGGCCCTCATTCTCCACCGGGCTCAATCCCGCGGGGCATGGCTATCACTGGCTCGATCAGCTCCGGCTTGGCACCTACCGCATGCAGGCGTATCGGCCGGCGGACTTCGCACGCAGCGCGGCGCTGTGGGACTTCCTGAGCGCCGCGGGCCGGCGTGTCCTGGTGCTCGACGTTCCGCTGGCGCCGAAGGCACGCGGCCTCAACGGCGTGCAGCTGGTCGAATGGGGTTGCCACGACGCGATCATGGGATATCGCAGCACGCCCGCCTCGCTGGCCCGCGAGGTTGTGCGAGAGTACGGGCCCCATCCGGCTCCCGAACCCTGCGATGCCGCGGCCCGCACCCCGGAGCAGTACCGCGACTTCGCCGAGCGGCTGGTGCGTGGCGCGGCAGCCAAGGCGCGGATCACGATCGAGCTTCTGGCGCGCGAGCCGTGGGACTTTGCGATCCAGGTTTTCAGCGAATCGCATTGTGGCGGCCACCAGCTCTGGCACCTGCACGACGTCGAGCACCCGGGGTTCGATGCAGCCGTCACCCAACGCTGCGGCGATCCGCTCCGCGACGTCTATCGGGCCCTCGACGCGGCGATCGGACCTATCCTCGCGCAGGTTGGCGCAGAGACTTTGGTGGTGCTGCTCGACCTCCACGCGATGGCGGTGCCGCACGGAGCCAACCTGCTTCTGCCGGAGATTCTCCAGCGCCTCGGCGTCATGCAGCGCCCAACGCGAACGCCCAGCGGCCGGACCGCCGCCGCGCCGGGCAGCCCCGCGCGGAAAGCCTTGCGAGCCGCGTACCGGCGTGTGCCCGCGGCGATTCGCGCCCCCCTCTATGAGGCCCGACAAGGCTTCAATCAGCGGATCGGCAAAGGCTCTCCCCTCGACGTGGACTGGAGCCGGTCGCGCTGTTTCGACGTCCCCATCGGGTCGGCACTCGGTGCCGTTCGCCTCAATTTGAAGGGTCGGGAGCCGGCCGGTCTCCTGATGCCGGGTGCGGAAGCCGAGCAGTTCTGCGAGAGGCTCACAGCCGAGCTGTTGGCGGTGACCCGGCCGGACAACGGATTGCCATGGGTGCGGCGCGTGCTCCGCACCGCCGAGCTGCATCGCGGCCCGCACGCCGAGGAACTGCCGGACCTACTCATCGAGTGGAACTCCGAGCAGCGCGTCGGCAGCACGGTCGCGGGCAATGCCGCGGGCGCCCTGCTGCGGGCCCAATCACCGCGTCTGGGAACGGTGGAGCTGCTCAACACCTATTGCCGCACCGGTCAACACGAGCCCGAAGGGCTGTTCGTCGTGCGAGGGACCGGCCAGGGGGTGGGAAACCTCGACCGGGTGGTTTCTGTCTGCGACTTCGCTCCGACGTTCGCCCGGTGGCTCGGGTGTGAGCTGCCCGCGATGGATGGCAGCCCCATCGCTGAGCTGCTCTGATCAGATGCGCGTCGGAAGGAGGGCGCGCCGCGCGCGGCGCCCGACTACCTGAACGAACATGCGGGGATACCTCACCAGCAACGTCGTGGCGCAGCCGGTGGCGCTGAACCAGCGCCTCGCTCGCAAATGGTCGCGCAGCCGGTCCATGCGCGGTTCCCAGTCGTATTGCTCGCGCGCGTTGTCGCGGCCCCGGGCGAGCGCCTGGCGGAGTTCGGCGTTGTTTCCGATCCAGCGGTGCTGCCGATCCAGCGCGCCGAGAATCGCCCGCAGCATGCTCGCGTGGTCCAGGGACATGTTGGCGCCGTGCAGCCGGTATTCGGCGACGAGCTTGCGATGGCAGAAGGACTCGTGGCCGCGGGCCAGGCGAAGGTACAGCTCGTAATCTTCGGCTCCCTGCAGGCCGCGCGTGAAGCCGCCGGCTGCGACCAGCGCCGCACGCTGGAACATTACTCCGACCGGCGGGCCCACCACGTTTTCAGTGAGCAGCTGCGCGTACGTGGCGCCTCCGGTGAAGCCGTTCTGGCCGGTCGACATCGGCTTGCCTTCGGCATTGATGAGCCGATTGAAGCCCCAGACGAAGGCGCAGCGTGCGTGGCTCGCGAACGCCTGCCGGCCATCGGCAAGGGCATCGGGGAGCAGCCGATCGTCGGCGTCGAGGAACACGAGGTACTCGCCGGTGCTCAACGCGAGCCCGCGGTTTCGCGCTGCGGCGAGCCCCAGGTTCTCCTGACCGTAGTACCGGACGCTGGGAATCGCTCGAGTACGGACGCCACCGCGTCGGGCGAGCCGTCGTCGATGACGATGAGCTCGCACGGCGCATAGCGCTGCGCCAGCACGCTCTCCACCGCTTGCGCGAGGAAATGGGCCTGACGATAGCAAGGGACGACGACGGAGATCAGCTGCGACATCAAAAGCAAGATACCGCTCGTCCGACGGCTCTCAAGGGACGCTGCGGCCTGCGCGGGTGGCAGCCCCACATCAGTTGCATGAATGCTGCGCGGGGTGGCGCGACCGCAGCAGGAGTGATGGACAGGCGCAATCCCAGGGGTTATTTCGGGTAAGGTGACCCCGACTCGGGATGGGGGCTCCTGGCATGAATCTTTCCCCTTCAAGCGGGACTCTCCAGCGATCGCTCCTCCCTGGGTAGAGATTGGATCAACGTGAAGCGTTCCCTGACGTTACAGTGTCTGGGTGGCCTGACCCTCGGGGTTCTGGCTGGTGCTGCGCTCGCGCAGCTTCAGACGTCCTCCGTCGAGTCGTGGCGTCAGGCAGCGGACACGACGATCCAGTTGTGGACCAACGCGTTGCGGATGATGGTCACGCCGCTGATCGTCACCCAGCTCTTCACCGCGATCTCCGCGCAAGCCGGGCCGAAGGGCGAGGCGAGGAAGCTGGGGTTGCTGATTCCGTCGGTCTTTGCCGGGCTGCTGATCTTCACCGCACTGCTCGCCATGGCGGTCATGGCTGGGCTGCTCTCGCTGCCGATTCTGGGTGACCTTTCTCCGGGGCATCCAGCGGCCCCACCCGCGGGAGTGGCTGAGGTAACGGGCGCGGTCGCGCGCGGGTCCTGGATGGATGAATTGATCCCACCAAACCTCTTCGCGGCAGCCAGCTCCAACTCGATTCTTGGGCTGATGCTCTTCGCGATCGTATTCGGGCTCGCGGCCAGACGGGTGGAGCCTGAGCTGAAACGCTCGCTGGATAACGGCTCCCGCGGGGTCCGGGATGCCCTGTTCGTGCTGATCGGCTGGCTGGTCCGGTTTGCGCCGGTGGTCCTCTTCGCGCTGGGTCTGCGTAGCGCGTTGAGTTCCGGCCTTGCGATCGGGCGCGTGCTCCTGGCGTACACGATTCTCTCTCTGATTGTCTTTGCCGTCTGCACCCTCGCCTTGTATCCGCTGATCGCGCTGCTGGGGGGCATCGCGCCGGGCCGCCTGGCTCGGGCACTCTTTCCAGCCCAGGCGACGGCGGTAGCCACCCGTTCGTCGCTGGCCACCATCCCGTCGCTGCTGCAGGAGGCAGATCGCACGCTGCAGCTTCCCGAGAAAGTCTCTGGGACGGTCATCCCGCTGGCGGGTGCCATGCTCAAACTCTCCCGGGCCGCCTCAAGCCCGATGAAGCTCATCTTCCTTTCCTGGTTGCTCGGGGTTCCCCTGGGCGTCAAGGAAGTGGCGGTGTTCGTTCTCACGGTCATGCTGATGAGCACGACCAATCCGGGAATCCCGCGGGTGGTGACGGTGCCGCGGAATCTGGCTCTCTATGTCGGCTTTGGCATCGCGCCGGACTACGTGCTCCTGCTCGGCGCGACTACGGGGATCACCGACATCCTGCAGACTGTGCTCAATTCCACCGGCTACATGAGTGCCAATGTGCTCGTCGCAAGGCTCCTGTCCCCCGCGCAACGTCCGGCCGGGAAGCAGCCTGTGGGATCGTCCGGCGTTTTGACTCCGGCGCAGGCGACCATGTCCGCGGGGCTCAAGAGCGGGAGCGGAGGCACAGGAACCTAGCGGACGTGATTTCCTTCTGGGTCAATCGCCAGGGCGCTTTCGGCATCGAGAATTATCTGCAGGAGCGCGGCAAGTCGATTGCCGATCGCGTGCAGGTTCGGCTCTATGACTGGCGCTCCTCCCTCGAGGCGGGAGGTGGGGCCCAGATATTCTCCTCGCTGGACCAGCTCACCGCCGGAGAGCTCGAAGCCCTCGGCGCGATGCATGCGCGACTCGCACAGCTGAATCCCCCTCCGCGGCTGCTGAACGATCCCTCCAGATCGCTGATCCGCTCCGAGCTGCTGCAGCGGCTGGCCGACCAGGGTCTCAACAGCTTCCGCGCGTATGGGGCCGATCAGCTGGACGCGGTTCGCGCGTATCCGGTCTTCATTCGCGAGAACCGCGGGCACAACGGCAGCCTGACCGAGCTGCTGGAATCGGAGAAGGAGCTCCACAAGGCCCTCCTGGCGCTCCGGATCCGCGGCTATCACCGGGAGGACCTGCTGGTGGTCGAGTTCTGTGATACCTCCGACGCCAACGGCGTATTCCGGAAATACGCGGCGTTCCGGGTCGGAAATGCCATCCTCCCGTGTCACCTCATGACCAGCCGGGACTGGAGCGTCAAGCACGGCTCCACCGAGACGACGCTGCAGACGCTGCAGGAAGAGCTGGCGTTTCACGAACACAATCCCTTTGAACCGTGGTTGCGCGGCGTGTTCAGCCTGGCCGGCATCGAGTATGGCCGGCTCGATTTCGCGTCGCTCAACGGCCGACCCCAGGCATGGGAGATCAACACCAATCCCACCCTGGGACGGGATCCGCGTAACCCGCGGAGACCTGCGCCCCCCGAGCTCAAGGAACTGAGGGCGCACACGCGCGATCTCTGGCATTCGCGGCTGCTGCAGGCTTTCGTGGAGCTGGACCAGCCGGAGACCCGTCGCGTTCAGGTGCAGCTCGATGCCCGCCTGTTGCGGCGTATCGAGAAGGAGACGGGTAGGGCCGCCCGCTCGAAACAGGTGCTGGCTCGGCTGCGACCCCTGTATGGGACGAGACTGGTCGCTCCGCTTCGGGCCGCGGTTCGTCGCTGGTTATCCTCCAAGCTCCGTCGAGGACCCGCGCCCCCCCGCGGATGACCGCGCCCGTCGAGGTGTCGCGCCAGTCTTCCATCCGGCGGGTCATCCTCGCCAGCTTCATCGGCACCACCATCGAGTGGTACGATTTCTTTCTGTACGGTACCGCCGCCGCCCTCGTGTTCAACAAGCTGTTTTTCCCCACGCTTGCTCCGCTCGCGGGAACCCTGAGCTCCTACGGGACTTTCGCCGTCGGATTCGTGGCGCGACCGCTCGGCGGTGCGCTCTTCGGCCACTACGGTGATCGCGTGGGCCGCAAGGCGATGCTGGTCTGGTCGCTCTTGCTGATGGGCATTGCCACCGCACTGATCGGTGTGCTCCCGGATTACCAGCGGCTTGGCGTCTGGGCGCCCGTGCTGCTGGTGCTGCTGCGCTTCGTGCAGGGCATCGGGGTCGGCGGCGAATGGGGCGGCGCCGTGCTCATGGCGGTCGAACACTCGGGAGGGCGCCGCCGAGGCCTGCACGGGAGCTGGCCGCAGATGGGAGTGCCCGCCGGACTGCTGCTCTCCACCGGCGTGTTCGCCCTGCTGTCGACGCGGCTCAGCGAGGCGCAATTTCTGGCGTGGGGCTGGCGGGTCCCTTTCCTGTCGAGCGTGCTGCTCATCGCGGTCGGGCTGTTCATCCGGCTCCGGCTCGGGGAGAGTCCCGCGTTCGCGCGAGTCCGGGCGGAAGCCGCGCCGGCGCGGGCCCCTTTGCTCGAGGTGCTGCGGGCCCATCCCCGGGACGTGCTGGTGGGGATGGGGATGCGCTTCGCGCAGAACGTCCTCTTCTACATCTACACGGTGTTCGCGTTGAGCTATGGTGAGAAGTCGCTCGGGTACACCAAGGGTACCATGCTGTTCGGTCTCGCGACCGCGGCGACCGTGGGTCTGTTCAGCATTCCGCTGTTTGGCGCGCTCTCCGATCGGATCGGCCGGCGTCCGGTGTATCTCAGCGGCGCGATCATATCGTTGCTCTACGCCGTACCCTTCTTCTGGCTGCTGGGCCGCGGCCCCGGATTCGTCGGCCTCGCGCTGGTGCTGGGGCTGAATGTGGGACAGGACATGATGTACGGGCCGCAGGCCGCGTATTTCAGCGAGCTCTTCACGACCCGCGTCCGCTACAGCGGTGCCTCGCTGGTGTATCAGCTCAGTTCGGTGTTCTCGGGCGGTCTCGCGCCGTTCATCGCGACGCTCCTGCTGGCGCAACATGGAGCGTACGCCGTCGCGGCCTACATGGCGGCGTCGTGTGCGTTGACGGTCGTCGCGACGCTCTATGCGCCGGAGACCAGAGGGCGGGAGCTTTAACCGCTCAGTACTGTCCCTGATTCAGGGTCTGCAGCAGTCCGTATACGGCAACCGCGGCGCCGACGCCGACGAAGACCAGGGCGGTTTTGCCGATGCTGTGGTGCTGCGTGGCGATCGTCTTCACGTGGCTCAGCGGCACGTAGATCCGGGCCACAGCGGTCTTGGTGGGATGTCCGGTGATGCTGTCCCCGGCGAGCGCGGGATCGTAAATCTCCACCTTCGTCCCGGCGGAATCGGTGCTGATGATCCGCACCGCTTCGACACCGGGCCGCTGGACAACCTCCCGCGGGGGGACCGACTCGACCCGCCAGGTCGAAACGCATCCGCTGGTTGCCAGGCCCAACCAACCTGCCATCGCCACGCGTCGCGCGCGGACCGCCCGCATCGCCGTGCTCCTTGAGGAAGTCGTGGATCCGGCTGCAGCCGGTCACTGGAAGGCTAGCCCACGGGCCGTTTGTCCACAACACCCGTCAGTGAGACGATTATCTTTGCGACCGGCGCACCACCAGGCCGGTCACACCCGTTCGGGCTTCCATGAACCAAACCTTCGACGCGGTCATCATTGGCAGCGGCTTCGGTGGTGCCCTGATGGCGCACGCGCTCATCGAGGCGGGGTGGTCGGTGCTGCTGGTGGAGCGGGGTGACTGGGTCGAGCGGGGGCCGGCCGCGTCGCGCATCGAGAATTTCGTGCTGCACACGCCGCACTACGCGCGCGACGCGGGCTACCGGGTCTCGCAGGATGGACGTGGACTCGGTCCCCTCGGGGCGCTCTTCTGCGTCGGCGGGGCCTCGGTGTTCTACGGTGGCGTCTCTTTCCGCATGCGCGAGCGGGATTTTTCGCCGCCCGCGGAAATCGTCGGCGATTCCGGCGCGGCCTGGCCGTTCGGCTATGCCGAGCTCGAGCCCTATTACGCTAGCGCCGAGCGGCTGATCGGCGTGAGCGGGGCCGCGGGCGATCCGACCGCGCCCTGGCGCAGCACTCCCTATCCCACCGCTCCCGGCGCCCTCTCGCCCCTCTCGAACCGCATCGCCGCTGCGGCGGAGGCGCTCGGGCTGCATCCCTTTCCGCTTCCCATGGCGATCCACCATGGCGGCGAGCCGGGTCGTGCCGCCTGCGTTCGCTGCGGATCCTGTGATGGGTTCGCCTGTCCGGTCTCGGCGAAGAACGATCTCGCGACCCGCTTCATCGCCCCGCTGCTGGCGCGCGGGCTGCAGCTCGCGAGCGGAACCGCCGCGGTCCGGCTGGTGACCCGCGGTGATCGCATCGACGCGGTGGAGTGTATCGAACGGAGCTCCGGACGAGCGTTTGCCGTGCGGGGCCGGGAGGTCGTGCTCGCCGCCGGGGCTCTGGCGACGCCGCATCTGCTCCTCGCCTCGGGACTCGAACGCGTCAACCCCGCAGGAGCGGTGATCGGGCGCTTTCTGATGCGCCACGTGAACAGCATCATCTTCGGCTATCTGCGCCAGGGGTTCGTGCCCGACGGTCTCGGCAAGGATCTGGCGATCCACGACTTCTATGAGGGAGACGCCGCGCCGGGCTCGCCCGCCGGTCCGCTGGGCGGAATCCAGTCGCTGCCGACGCCTCCGCTCGGCGTGGTGAGGTCCCAGGTGCCGTGGCCGCTTCCGGCGATCGCGGGCCTGCTGCTCAAACGCGGCGCCGGGCTGCTGACGATTGCCGAGGATCAGCCGCGCCACGAGAACGGCGTGCAGCTCGACCCCGGCCCCCGCGACGGCGTCGGCTTGCCCGGGCTGACCATCCGCCACGAGTACACGGCCCGCGATCACGCGGCCGATTGGGCGCTGCAGGCGCGGGCGCGCCAGATCCTCCGCGGCGCGGGCGCGCTCTTCTGCTATCGCCGCCCGATCCGGACTTTCTCGCACGCCCTCGGTACCGTGCGCATGGGAGACGCGGAGCGGGCGGCACCGCTCGATGCCAGCTGCCGGTTCCGCGGCATCGACAATCTCCGGGTGGTCGACGGCAGCGTGTTCCCGACCTCCGCGGCGGTGAATCCCAGCCTCACCATCGCCGCAAACGCGCTGCGGGTCGCGGCGTCGCTCACCGGCGCCCCGGTGTCCGCCGCGGCCGCCTCGCAAGGGACGGCGTGAGCCTTTCTCTCGCGCTGCTCGGCTGCGGAGCCATCGCGCAGCGCCATGCTAACACGCTTTCCCGTTTCGGCTCGCGGGTCCGGCTCGCCTTTGCCAGCCGCGACGCGGCCAAGGCGGAGCAGTACCGCCGCCGCCATGGCGGCTTCGCGGCCTTCGGCGCCTACGCGGCGGCCCTGAGCGACGCTCGGGTAGAGGCGGTGCTGATCACCACGCCGCCGGTCCAGCACCTCGCGCTGACGCTCGAAGCACTCGCCGCGCGCAAGCACGTGATCGTGGAGAAGCCCGCCTTCCTGCATGCGAGCGATGTCGACGTGGTGGAGACTGCCGCGTCGCAGGCCGGCCGTCAGGTGCTGGTGGCCGAGAACTATGCGTACAAGCCGCTCACGCGGGTGCTCGAGCGACTGCTCGAGGCCGGGGAGATCGGCGCGGTTCGGCTGGTACGGTTGAGCGCGCTCAAGTACCAGGCAACGCCCGACTGGCGCGGTGTACCCGCGATCGCGGGCGGCGGCGCGCTCTTCGAGGGCGGGGTGCACTGGCTCCATCTGCTCGCCCGGCTCGGCCCCGAGATCGTGGACGTGAAGGGCTATCGCCCCGACGCGGGCCCCGGGCCCGAGCGTACCATGGTCGTCATCGTACGCTACGCCAACGGGGCCCTGGGCACGCTGCACCATTCCTGGGAAACTCCCGCCCGGCTCAAGGGGCTCTCGCTCTCCCAGCTCATCGGCGAGCGCGGCACCATCGTGTTCGAGTCGAACGGGCTCTTCGTGCTGCTCAACGGCCGGCGGCGTCGGTTGTTGCTGCCCGGGTTTCGCGACATCAAGGGATTCCGCGCCATGTTCGACGATTTCCTTACCGCGCTCAGCACCGGTGCCGCGCCGCGCATGACGCTCGGCATGGCCCGGCGCGATCTCGCCCTGGTCGAGGCAGCCTATGCAAGCTGATCTGGTCCTCTATCCGGCGCTCATCGGCGCCGCGGTCGGCGCGCACGCCTCCACCTGGGGCATGTACAAGGACGCGCCGCACGAGGGATTTACCTGGCCCAAGTACCTGCGGAGCCTGGTACTCGCTTTGCTGATCGGACCGCTGGTCGCCGCGGTGTTTGGCGTGGCGGTCCAATCCGCGGCCCAGGCCGTGATCCTCTTCGGCTGTATCTACTCCATGGAGCGCGCGGTGCTGGAGGCCTGGAAGACTTTTTTCCGGGCGGAAGACCAGTCCAAGTACACCATCCCGATGCAGCTCGCCGTCTTCGGCAAGACGGTCAAGAGCCGGGAGGCGCGCTTCGGGTTCGGCCTCCTCTACCTCGGCGCGATCTTCGGCGGGTTAGCGCTGCTGCTGAGCTACCACCCGGCGCCGGGAACCTCGCCGCTCTTCCTCGCGGTCACCATCGGGGCCCTGGGCGGCTGGTACAGCGCGTTCGGCGGGGCCTGGAAGGATGCCCCCATCGAGGGGTTTCAGATCTTCAAGTTCTTCCGGAGTCCGCTGATCGCCGCCGCGTTCTCCTACCTGCTCTTCCGCCTGGGCGCCACCCCGGCGCAAGGGGTCTTCGGCGCAATCGGCTTC
>CAYNNS010000036.1:0-17473 GCA_964398345.1 uncultured Gemmatimonas sp.
GCCGCTTTCCCTTCCCCGATGCCCTCGACCGCTTCCTGAGCCAGCTCGTGGCGCCCTACGAGCGCATCTGGGCGCGCTTTCACCCGCTTCAGGGGGTTAGCAATTCCTTTCCGTAGAGTTTGGGAATGTCAGAGGCCAAGGTCATGAATAGTAGTTAAAACTACTACTCTCAATCCAGAGGCTTCTAGTGCTTCTCGTCCTCCTTGGTCTCGGTCCACTACCGTGAGAAGGCCGAGAACCTTACCACCTTCGGCTCGGACTGCCTCGACGGCTTGGAGAGCCGAGCTGCCTGAGGTAATGGTGTCTTCGAGAACCACCACGGCATCACCCGGCGAGAAGTTGCCCTCTATCCGGCGAGCGGTTCCGTGGTCCTTGGGCGCCTTGCGGACGCTGAAGGCATCGATTGGTGGGGGAGCGTCAGCGCTTGCCCGCGCGATCGCATAGGCCACCGGGTCCGCCCCCATCGTCAGGCCGCCAACGGCGGCAGGGGCCCAGCCGGCATTCCGGATGGCCAGGAGGCCGAGTCGCCCAAGCAGCAGCTGGCCCTGGGCAGACATGGTCGTCTTGCGTGCGTCGATGTAGAAGTTGGACCGCTGACCCGAGGCGAGACGAAAGTCCCCGAAGCTGACGGAGCGCTCGCGGAGCAACGCCGCGAGCGACTCCCGATCGTTCACTCCCCGCTCCGCCGGAAGATCGAGGAGAAGAACCCGCCTTTCTTCGCCGGTGAGCTCTCGCCGCCGGTCGCAGCGCAGAAGGCCTTGGCAAATTCATCGATTGTCTTCCAGCGCTTCGCCAGATCGCGCTCCAGCCCCGTCATTACCGCCTGCTCCACTGCGGGGGGGAACTTGAGGCCTTTGACCGCCTCGTTGAGCGGAACGGCCGATTGCGTGAGCAACTGTTGGAAGAGCTCACGCGGGCTCCGGCCGGGGAAGGGAAGCACGCCGGTGAGCAGATGGTACGCGATGGTTGCCAGGCTGTACACGTCCGCTTGTTCTCCCACCAGCTCGCCCGAGAGCGCCTCCGGTGCCACGTATTGCAGTGTTCCGACGAAGAAGCCCGCGCGGGTGAGACGCTCGGCGGGGTTGTCTTCGGCGTCCCGCGCTATGCCGAAATCCAGAAGCCGTTCAGTCAGGGTCTCCGTATCGTACATGATGTTCGCGGGCTTGAGATCGCGATGGATGATGCCCGCCTTGTGCGACACCGTAAGGGCCTGCCCGAGCTGCTCGATGATGTTCGCGACAACCAAAGGCGCCAGACGGCCCGCCGAGCTCAGGAAACTCGCGAGCGGTTCACCTTTCGCCCATTCGAGCGCCAGGTAATACAACCCTTCCGCTTCGCCGAAATCATAGGTGCGGATGATGTTCTCGTGGCGCACGCGCGACCCGAATTCCGCTTCGCGCAGGAACCGTTTGACCGCGATGGGGTCCTGCGCCATGCGAGGGCGCAGAATCTTGATCGCGGCGGGGCCACGCTCGGGATGCTCGGCTCGGTACACCGTCGCGGTCCCGCCCTCGCCCACGTGGGAGAGCAGTTTGTATCCGGCTACGGTCCTGCCGACGAGATTATCTTGGCTCATGGGAGGCTGTCCAAGCTACCGCCGGGGCAGGGGTGGTCACAAGGTTACGTGTCTTATCCTCGGGCGCCAAGCGTCCCCAAATCGACCATCCCGAGCGGTTTCGGCGGGATCTCGCCACCTTAATCCCGGCGTTGGCATGAGGATTCTCCGCTTTTCCCAGCCCCTCGTTCCGGGGGTGCTGCTGGCCGCTCTCGCCTGTAGCTCGGGCCGAACCCCTGCGGGTGGGCCAGTGCCCTCGACCGAACAGACGCTCACCGAACTCTTCAACCTCCCGGCCCTGTATCAGCGGATCGGGCGCTTGGCTGCGAGCGGACCGATGCCCTTTGTCGGTACGGTGGCGTTCGTAGCGGGCCGGGGTGATTCGACCGTCGCACGCGTTGGGCTTTCCTTCGAGAATCATGCTTTTGCTTTCTCGCGGGAAGGTCGCGCTTTTGTGACCCGGTTCCGCGTCGAATACAGCTTTACTCCGGTTTCCGGTGCCTCGGGGGTCCGGGTGGCCGCTCCACCCGAATCCCGCCCCGGCAACTCGGTGCAGGCCGTTCGCGACGAAGTCATCAGGGTCGAGACGTTTCCCGAAACCCAACGCGGCGATGAAAGCGTGATCGTCGAGCAGGGATTCCTCCTCGCTCCAGGCAACTACGCGCTCTCGGTGACCGTGAGAGATCCCGCCTCGAACGCATTCTCCCGCGCCGAGCAGGGCATCGAGGTTCCGCCTTTTCGGCCCGGCAGTGTTACCGGCCCGATCCTGGTCTATCAGGCACGGGCTCGCCAGAGCCCCGCCGACAGCCTGATGCTGGTCCTGAATCCGCGCGGCACCGTCGCCAACGGCGGTGGCGATTCGCTGTTGATGTACGTGGAGGGATACCAGATCGCTGCGGCGCGCCAGATTCCTGTCGCAGTGCGTGATGATCGCGACAGTGTGATCTACCACGGCTCCGTGGCGTTCCAGGGTGGCCGGCCAGTCGAGGCGCACGTGGTGCGACTGGCCTCTGACGCCCCTCCGCTGGGCGAGCTCCGCATTACGCTCGGCGAGGGCTCCGATGCGAGGAAGGTATCCGCCCTGGTTTCGTTCTCACGCAACTGGGTGGTGACCAACTACGACAACCTTCTGGCGCTGTTGCGCTTCTTTCCCTGGGCCCCCGATCGGCTCAACGCGCTCCGCAATGCCAAACCCAGCGACCGCCCGCGGCTCTGGAGGGAATTCTGGGCGGCCACGGACCCCGTACCCGAAACCGCGGAAAACGAGGCCCTGGATCAGTATTTCACTCGCATCGCGATCGCGAACGCGCGCTTCAAGGATGAAGGCGGACCGGGGTGGCGGACCGATCGTGGGGAGGTCTTTATCGTGCTGGGTGAGCCGGATCAGGTCATCGAAACCCCGCCCGGCAACGAGCAACGCCTGGTTCGCTGGGTGTACAGCACCTACCGTGCGGTGATCGATTTCACCGGCAGCCTTGGCTTCTCGCGGCTGCGAATGACGCCGGCTTCCCGCGCGGAGTACTCCCGGGCGCGTGCCCAGGTCATGCGGCAGGGAACTACGCGATAGACAAACCAGAGGTCGGAGGATCTCCGACCTCTTAGTTTTGTTCCATGCACGACCCGCCTCAGCTGTTTCTGGTCGATGGTCACGCCCTTATCTATCGCGCCTTTTTTGCGCTGATTTCGCGTCCGTTACGGACCAGCCGCGGAGAAAACACCTCGGCCGCATGGGGTGTCGTCAATTTCCTGCTGCGGCTGCAGACCAAGTATCAGCCCGATTACCTGCTCTGGATTCTCGATGCGGGAGACTCCTTCCGCACCGAGCGTTATGCCGAATACAAATCGACGCGCGCCAAGCTCGGCGAAGAGTTGCGGGCTGATTTCGATCTCGCCCTCGAGCATGTGGGGGCGCTGCTGGCCGCCTTTCGCGTCCCCATCCTCGCGGTCCCCGGCTATGAGGCCGACGACGTCATCGCCACCATCGCCGGGCGCGAGGCTTCCGCGGGGCGACAGGTCGTGATCGTGTCGGGCGACAAGGATTTCCATCAGCTGGTTGGCCCGCGGATCGCATTGCTGAATCCGGGGCGGGGGGGACCTGCCGGCGTCGAGGAGCACTGGGTAGACGAGCGCAATGCCAGTGAGCGACTCGGTGTCCCACCGCGGCAAGTGCCCGCATACCTCGCGCTGGTCGGTGACACCTCGGACAACGTACCCGGTGTGAAGGGCATCGGGGAAAAGGGCGCGGCGCAGCTGCTGCAACAGTACGGTGACCTGGAAAACCTGCTCGCACACGCCGCCGAAATTCCTGGCAAGCGTCCCCGCGAGGCACTGCAGCAGTACGCCAAGGAGGCCCGGCTCTCGCTGGAGCTGGTGACCCTGAAGACCGACGTCCCGCTGACGTTTGAGCTCGAGTCGACAGCGGCGCGAGAGCCCGATCGCGCCGCCCTGATCCGGGAGCTCACCCGCTTCGAATTCCACTCCCTCGCCCGTAAGCTGCTCGACGCAGAAGGTCCTGCCGAGCCGCTCGCCGGGCTGACGCCCCAAGAGGAGCAGCCTACTCCACCACTCGCAGAGCCGCCGGCGCTGGGCACGATCACGCTCGAGCCCTGCATCATCACCGAAGCCGAACGATTGCCGGAGCTTGCCCGCGCGCTTCGAGCTGCCCCCATCGTGGCCCTGGCGGTCGAGGCAAGCTCCGCCGAGCCGCACCTGGCAGAGCTGATCGGGCTGTCGTTCGCGACCACCCCGCAAACGGTGTGGTACCTGCCGTTCGGCCACCGGCCGCGAGGAGGCGAGCTTGCCGCTCCGGAGCCGGTGACCAATCTCCCGCCGCTGGACACACCGGACTCGGCCAGCATTGCGGAGTTGTTGCGGGACCCCGCGGTCAGCAAAGCCGGCCACAACATCAAGTTTGGCTGGCAGGTATTGCGGCGCGCCGGCGTGGAGCTTGCCGGAGTCGAGTACGACAGCATGCTGGCCAGCTTTGTGCTCGATCCCGGGCGTCGCTCGCATGGCCTCGACACCCTTTCACTCGATCATCTGGCGACGCCGGTGAAGAGTTACGTAGATGCCGCCGGCAAGACCAGGAGTGAAGTTCCCTTTGCCGAGTTGCCGCTGAGCGAAGCCGCAGGATACTCCGCCGCGGACAGTACGACCGTCCTCGCCTTGCGCGACGTCTTTGCGCCCCGGCTGGCCCAGACTTCGCTGCAGCCCCTGCTCGACGAGATCGAGATGCCGCTGGTCGCCGTGCTGGTGGACATGGAGTGGACTGGAATTGCCGTCGATACGGAACTGTTCGCCCGGCTCTCCCGCGAGCTCGGGGTCGACCTGCGGCGTCTCGAGACAGAGATCTCGAACGCGGCGGGGACGTCCTTCAACGTCAACAGCCCGCGGCAGCTTGCCAGCGTGTTATTCGAGACCCTGGCGCTGCCCGTGCTCAAACGCACCCGCACCGGACCCTCCACCGACGCGGATGTCCTGGAGCAGCTCGCCGCGCTGGGACACACGGTGCCGCGCCTGCTGCTCGAGTACCGCGAGCTGCAGAAGCTCCGCTCGACCTATGTCGACACCCTCCCGACCAAGGTCAATCGCCGCACGGGCCGGATTCACACCAGCTTCAATCAGGTGGGCGCGGCCACTGGACGGCTCTCGTCCGCCGAGCCGAATCTGCAGAACATCCCGGTACGCACGCCGCGCGGAGAAGCCATTCGGCGGGGGTTCGTGCCGGCCCCTGGCTGGCAATTCGTAGTCGCCGATTATTCGCAGATCGAGCTGCGTCTCATGGCGCATCTCTCGGAGGATCAGGCGTTCCTCGCCGCGTTCCGGGCCGGCGACGACATTCACCTGCAGACCGCCGCGATCATCTTCGGCGTTCCCGTTGCAGAGGTCACTCCGGAGATGCGCGCCCGGGCCAAGACCATCAATTTCGCGACGATCTACGGGCAGGGGGCTTTCGCGCTCTCTCGCTCGCTGGGGATTCCGCAGGAGGACGCCAAGGCCTTCATTGCCGAGTACTTTGGCCGCTTCGCAGGCGTGCGGGCCTTTCTCGATCGCCAGGTCGCCCTGGCGCGTGAGCGGGGTTACGTCGAAACCCTCTTCGGCCGTCGGCGCTATATCCCCGAGGTTCGCGACCGCAACTTCAACACGCGGGCCTTCGGCGAGCGCCAGGCCCAGAACGCTCCGCTCCAGGGGTCCGCCGCTGACCTGATCAAGCTCGCGATGGTACGTCTGCACCGGGCCCTGCGCGCGGAAGGCTTTGCCGCCCGGTTGCTGTTGCAGGTCCATGACGAGCTCGTGCTCGAGGCGCCGCGCGACGAGGTCGAGCGCGTCTCGGCGCTGGTGCGGCGTTGTATGGAAGGGGCGGCACAGCTCAACGTGCCGCTGCTGGTCGAGATCGGGGTTGGCGACAACTGGCTGGATGCTAAGAGCTGATCTCCGGACGTCTCCGCGTCCCCGGCCACCAGTTCCAGCTCCCGGCGAGGTGCATGAAGGCCGGGACCAGCACCATGCGGATCAACGTGGCATCGAGCAGGACCGCGATCGCCAGACCGAACCCGAGAAACTGCACCATCAGGACCCGGGCAAACGCGAATGCCCCGAACACCACGATCATGATGAGGGCCGCCGAGGTGATGACCGAAGCCGTGGCCCCGACGCCCTCCATCGTCGCGTCGGTGTTGCGCCCGGTCCGATCGAACGCCTCCTTGATCCGCGAGAGCAGGAACACCTCGTAATCCATGCTGAGGCCGAATACGACGGCGAAAACCAGCCCGGGGACCGCGACGAAGACCGCTTCGGTGGCTCCGGTCAGTCCAAACTCCCGTGCTCCCACACCGTGCTGGAATACCAGCACGATCAGCCCGAACGTCGCGCTCACCGACAGGGAATTCATAATCACCGCCTTGATCGGCACCAGCACCGAGCGGAAGGCGATCGCGAGCATGGCCCCGGTTATTCCCAATACCAGCAGGATGATGACGGGGAAGCGTCGCAACAGATCACCCTGAAAATCCACGCTGCTCGCGACGTAACCACCCACCGAGACCTTGGCGCCCGCGAGCTGGCGGATCCCCTTGCCCCGGGCCAGCGCCCGCGTCCGCGCCACCAGAGCCATCTGGGTCGTCAGCGTGGTGGAGTCCTGCGCGATCACGTCGAGCAATGCCGTCTGCTGATCGCGACTCAGATACGCATCGACTGCCTCGCGGTGCCGGGCTCGCGCGGCGGGAAGGTCGGAGTAGAGCAGCGAGTAACCGAGCAAGGACTGCCCCGGCTCGAGATCCACGGCGCTCTTGACGTCGCGCACCCGCGGATCGGCACGCAGCGAATCCGACAGGCGGCGGAGCGCCCGCAGTGAGGCGAGCTGGGTCGCCGACTGTCCCGTGGGGAACTGGACGAGCACGCGGATCGGAAAGAGGTAGCCCGACACGCCGATCCGCGAGAGCTGCTCCACACCCTCGCCGGCCTCGGTATGTGCCGGCCACCAATGTCGAGCGGGAAGCCCGATGCGGATCCAGAATGCCGGCGCGGTGAGTATCGCCACGGCAGCTCCACCCAGGATCAGGGCCTTCCGGGGGCTGCGGGACAGCGTGCGAGCCCACTTCTCCCAACCCCGTGGCGAGTGATACCAGGTCAACCGCCGTGCCAGCCAACGGGGCCGATCGATCTCCCGCCCGAGCACCGAAAGCAGGGCGGGGAGCAGCGTCGTCGAAAGCAGCACCGAAACCCCCACCACGATGAGTCCCGCCATCCCGACGCTCTTGGTTTCCATCAACGGCGTGAGGATCAGGGCTCCAAAACCGACGATCACCGTCAGACCGGAGGTGAGCACCGCGCGTCCCGCAGTCTTGATGGTGC
The DNA here is from genome assembly GCA_964398345.1 of uncultured Gemmatimonas sp. Taxonomy (GTDB): domain Bacteria; phylum Gemmatimonadota; class Gemmatimonadetes; order Gemmatimonadales; family GWC2-71-9; genus JABFSM01. Next base: position 7,409 of record CAYNNS010000036.1, read on the forward strand.
GCGCCGCGGCCTGGCGCCGGCGGTGACCTCGGTTCAGCTCTTCGCGGAATCGTGTCACCATGAGAAGGGAATAGTCGATCCCCACCCCCAATCCAATCATCGTCGTCAGGTTGAGCACGAAGACCGACATGGGCGTGTAGTGTGCCAGGACGCCGATGAGAGCCAGGGAGATGGTCACGGCAAGGAATCCCACCAACAGCGGCAGCAGCGCGGCGAGTAGAGCTCCGAAGGCGAGCACCAGAATGATGAGCGTCAGCGGGATGAGCCGCGCCTCCAGCCGGCGGCTGTCTTCCGTGCTGACCACCCGGACATCGAGATCCAGCGGTGAGCGGCCCGTCACCCACGCGCGATAGTCATCGCGATGCGGTACCCGGGAGAGCGCGAGGTGCAACGCTCCGCGAAAACGGTTGACCAGCTTGCCGAGGCTGTCTCCGGCCGGCGCATCAACGGAAACCAGCAGGAACGTCTCACGGCCGTCCGCGCTCAGGAAGAGTGAGTCCCTGGTACTCGGGTACGAGAGCAGCGAGCGCACATAAGGCTCGTTCCGGAGCTCCGCCGTCAGGGAATCGAGCGCGGCGCGAGGCATGGCCTCGCTGAAAGGCGAGGCGCTCTCCAGCACCACGGCGAAGAACTCACTGAAGGGCCGGTCGAACTGCGTGGCGAGCAGGCGGTCCGCCCGCGCGGCTTCGGTCTCGCGGACACCGCCGCCCCGGACGTTGAGCAGTTCAGGGGTGTGGCGGGCTCTGGTAAGGCCGATCGCGGCAAGCCCGGCCCAAAGCGCTATCACCAGCCCGCGAAAGCGTACAATCAGGCTGGTAACCGGACTGGGAAGGCCGGGAAGGGAGTCGCTCTTCACGAGCGCGCAGGTGCCGGGGTCTGCAAGGCCAGAATGGTAGGTCTGACCCTGAACTCGCGCCAGTAAGCCGAACCGGGACCGAGTCTCCCAGGTTCTCTGCGAGCGTATTAGTAGTCAATACTACAAATATCATCGGTTGACCTGAGTAGCTGCCTGAGGCATTCTTGAAAGAATGGAGGAAGCCATGGAGCCGTCACCCACGCCGGAACTGATCCGCAAAGCGCTACGCGCGGTGAAAGACCCCGAGCTCGGTCTCAACATCATGGACATCGGTTTGGTCTACGATGTCACGGTGAGCGATTCAGGAGATGTGCGGGTGAAGATGACCCTGACTTCTCCGGGGTGCCCGTCGGGCGCGGAGATCATGCAGGACGCCAAGACTGTGGTGGCAGACCTCGACGGGGTACGAAGCGTAGAGATCGATCTGGTTTGGGAGCCCTACTGGACTCCTGACCGGATCGATCCCCGGGTGCGCGCCTTCCTGGGTGGCTAGCGCCGTTACTGGCCGACCAGTTCCTTCAGCAGGGCCTTAACCCGCTCATCCTCCAGCCTTCCCAGGCGATTGATCAGCGAGCGTCGCACCGAGACGTCGGTTTCGGTACGCGCGATTCGCAGCAACGCATCCACCGCGGCACGGTCGCCGTTCTTGAATAGCGCGTTAATCGCGGATTCCTTGGCCCGCCGGTCGGAGGCCTGATCGTAGAACTTGCCGAGCTGGGCGCTCGTCGCCCCGGCGCGCTGAGCCGCTTCGACTGCCTGGCCGCGCAGCTCCGCGGCGGCATCGGTATCCGCGGCGATGCCGAGCAGCCATTGCAGGTTGGCGCTGCCCCCCTGCTCACCCAGGACCGAGAGCACGGCCTGTTTCGCGTTCGTGGTGGTGAGGCCGGCGTAGCCGGAGCGGAGCAATTCCACATCGCGGCCGCTCGCGTACTCGCGGCCCAGGCCGCGGATCACGCTGACGCGGAGCGGGTCGGGCAGACTCGGGTCTTTGAAGGCCGTGCGCAGGAATTCCCGGGCGCGCGGGTCGCCGGAGTTTGCCAGCGCCTGGACCGCGGCCTGACGGAGCCAGGCATCGGTGCCGTTGGCCATGCGGGTGAGGGCATCCAGGTCGGCGCGCTCCGAGCGGGCCAGCACAGACACCGCCTGCTGGCGGATGGGCGACGTCTCTTCGGGGTCGCTGGCGAGCGCGACCAGCGGAGCGGAGGCCTTCTTGGCCTCGTCACCGCCGATCCGGTCGAGCTCCCGGCCCAGCCAGCCGATGGCGCTGGATCGCACCGTGCGTGACAGCTCACGATTCTTGGCCAGCGTCAGCAGGCCGGGCCAGACCGTGGCACTGTCGGCGAGCACCGCGGGCAGAATCGCCTCGCGGCCGGGCCGCCCGTCGGCTCGGCCCGCCAGCTCGAGGAGGTAATCGGCCGCGGCATTGGCGGGGACCGCGCCGAGATCGGTGACGCCTTCCGGCGTCGAGGCCGGAGCGATTTCGGTGTCGACGCCCACAACCTGGCCGCCAGCGCGGGTTACTCGTACCACCACCGGACCGCGCTTGCACTCCATGCGGTCCATGACATCGTAACCGTTGTTGCCCATCGAGAAATAGGTCGACCGCCCGACCGAGATGTTGCCGCCCCAGCCGCACACATCGGCGCGGGCCGAGTAGTGGAACTGCACCCGGCCGTCACCCCCCCCTTCCACCCGTGACCGTAACCCGCCCTGACCGAGCAGCGAGGCCGCGCCGGCGGCGAGCCCGGCGACGGCCAGTCCGAGGCCCCACGCCCGGGGGCTCACGGCTTCTCCACCAGCTCGAGGAGCAGTTTGGTGGTGCGGGGGTCGTTCTTCCTCGTCAGCGCCGCCAGTGCCTGGCGCCGCACCTGGGGATCCGTGCCCGAGCGCACGATCTCGATCAGCTTGTCGACGGCGGCGGGATCGTCGCGGCTGGCAAGCTGATTGACCACGGCGTAGCGCAGGTCCCGCTCCGGCATGGCGTCGAAGAGCTTGCCGAGCTCCTCGATCGTGAGCGAGGAGGTGCGGATGCGCGAGAGGGCCTCGCGCCGCAGCGACGACTCTTCCTCCTTGTTCTTGGCGATGCCCAGCAGCCACTGGTCGTTGGTGGGACCGCCCATGCGACCGATCGAAGCGAGGATCGCCGACCGGACCACGCGGGACTCCGTTTTGGCATAGAGTCCGCGGATGAAGGCTGCGTCTTCTTCGTCGCCTGCCGGCCGCGTCGACCCGCGCTTGTCGCCGCCTTCTTCTCCCATCGAGCTGCTGGCGAGCTGCAAGATCGCTTCGGCGCGGGTGCGCTCACTGAGGTCCGGCTTCTCGATGTAAGTGCGCAGAGCGCGCCGGGCTTCCGGGCCACCTTTGGAGCGCAGTGCCCCAAGCGCCGCCATCTTCGTCCGCTCATCGGTGCTCTCGTTGAAGAGCTGCTCGAGCATCTTCACGGTCGCGCTCCCGGGCGCCCGCGCAATAAGCATGATCGCGTCGCTGCGAACGCCGGGATCGGGATCGCCCTTGGCAACCTCGAGCAGGTCCGCGGTGGATTCCTCCGTCCCGTTGCGGCCCAGGATGTACACCGCTTGGCGCCGCAGCATGACCGAGCACTCATCACGCCGGGCCAGGACCTTTTTGAGCGTGGGTCGCGCCTCGGGAGTGTCGAGCCGGGCCAAGGCATTGAGCGCTTCGGCACGCACTTCCATGTCCTCCCGGTCGCAGCCCGCTGGGGTGGTGGTCGCCGCCCGCAGCGCGCTAGCCGCCTGCGCATCACCCCGCGCCGCCAGCGCGGCGTACAGGCGGGTGCGCAGCGTCGCCGCATCCGGATCGTTACCGGCATCCGGGAAGCGCTCCTGCTGGGACTTCAGCGTCTGCAAGGCGGTCCGCAACTCCTCCGAAGCTCCGGAGCGATACAGCGCGAAGGCCCGCCAGTACATCGCCGACGCGACGGCCCGGGAGCGGGGGTAGCGGGACTCGAACGACTGGAAGAGTGTTGACGCTCTCGTGTACTCCCCGCGGGTCAACGCCTCCCGAGCCGCGCGAAACAACGAATCCTCCGGACTGCCTTGTTCGGGCCGCAGGCGGCTGAGTTGTCCGCCCGCCGTTTCCCCCGACTCATACGTGAACGGCGTCGGCACGCTGAGCAGCTCTTCCTGGAGCTCGAAGACAGGCGCATATCCCTGCCAGGCCGGTTCGGCGAGCGAGAATACCTGACCAAGCTCGGGCATCCAGGGAGCCTGGGCGAGCGGCGGCGCCAGGTAGTCCCACTGGGACCGGGGGGTCAGGGTCACGTGGGGGAGGGGGGCCCGCCGCGGCGCGGGCGCCGGGTTAGGCCGTGGTGGCGCCGGAGTCTGGGCCGCCGCCGAGGCAACCGTCAGGACCAGCAACAACGAGAGCTGAGGCGTATGCATGGCGATCACTCCGCCGGTCAGGGCTGCGAGGTGGAATTCTCCGCGAGCATGCCGCGGAGGCGCGGGAGCACTTCCCGCTCGTCGAGCGTCTGGTCGATCAGGTACACATCAGGAGAGGCCGCGCGCGGCGGCAGCCGGACGATCTGGGCCAGGACCAGCTCCAGATCGTCGAGCAAAGCCCGCAGGCGAGCATTGCTCGCCTGGGGTGAGTCCATCAGCAGGCGAGTGGTGGCGAGCAGCTCGCGGGCCTGGGCAATCGGGATGGTCTTGCCGCGATGCGGAGCATCGGTGAGCGTTACCAGCAACCCCGTCACCCGTTCGATATAGTCGGTCGCGATGCCGACGAAAGGATCGCGGGAGTCCGTCACCTCCATTGGGGTGACTGCTACAGCCGGGGTGCTCGGAGTGCTTCGGCGTTGCAGAAGACGCGGCGAGAGCTGCCCGACCCCGAAGCCTAAGAGCAGCATCGCGGCGAGCGGCAGCAGTATGTGAGTCCATGGCCGGCGCGCCGGCGGTGCAGGGAATGCCCGGGCTTCCACGGCCTCCCAGATTTCCGCGAGCGGCGGATCGCGCGGGATCCGCCAGGTGTCCTTCAGTTCGCCCAGACGGCGTTCCAGTTCCTGCTCATCCATACCAGCCCCCTAGTCGGTTACCACCCCAGCAAGCGCGACGCGCAACCGAGCCCGAGCTTCGGAGAGCCGCGCTTTGCTGGTGCCTTCGGGGATGTCCAGTATCTGGCCGATCTCCCGATGGGTATAGCCTTCGATATCGTGCAACACGATCGGAATGCGCAGCCGCGGCGGGAGCCGTTCCAGCTCACCCTGCAGCCGGTCCCGTAAATGAGGATCACTGGCCTCATCATGGGTCGGCAGACTCACCGCCGTTGCCAGCTCGAGCTCTCTAGCACGCACCCGCTTCAGCCGCCGCAGGCCTGTGAATAACATCGACATCGCCACCGCGTGGAGCCACGTCGAAAACGCCGATTCCCCGCGATACTGATCCAGACGCTGGAACACTTTCACAAACGTGTCCTGGGTGTATTCGCGCGCGAGCTCCTCGTCGCCCACCGAGCGGTACATCAAGCGATAGACTCGGGGCGCGTGCCGGTCGTAGAGGCGGCGCGCTGCCATCCGGTCACCGGCGCGGGCGCCGGCGATCAGCTCCGAATCGTCCACACACCGTTCCTCGCGGCCGCCTGCAGGGTCCCCTGCGACTGCATCAGATTGGACGAGCTCATCACGGAAGTGGTTGGATTGCGTGGGGATGTTCACCTGTTTGTACGTAGTTGTATGCGCTACTTATGAAGCGACTCAAGCAGCTCTCGGCCAAATTGATCCTGTTGCCAACGCCGGATTCCGGGGATCTGTGCCAGAGTCTCCCGGTCGGCCGGGGCGGACCTCGCGATCGCCTCCAATAGCCAATTGGGGGACAGGAGGCCGGGCGCCAGTTCGAACTTCGCTGCCAGCTGAATCCTGAGGTCCTTGAGTCGCTCCAGCCGCTTTTCGTAGAGCGGATCTGGTCGGTGTCTCGGCGGTCGCGGTCGCCTGGGGAGCCGAGCCTCCGGCACTGCCTCGCCTCTCCGGATCGCTGCGAGCAGCTCGGTTCCGTTCCGCGCGACCAGCTCCCGGCCCAGTCCGCGGATCCCGCTCAGCGCCGCTAGATCCCTGGGGGTCGCCACCGCCATCGCCAGGAGCGCTTCGTTGCCGACGATTCTGAAGGCGGCGCGGTCGAGCGAATCCGCCAAGCCAGCGCGCCAGACATAGAGCTCGCGGAAAACCGCCAGCCTTCTCGGTGAGAACGAGCTAGTGCCTTTCACGCCCAGCGCCTGCACCTCCGGCAACTCCGGCTCCGGCCAGCGAACCCGCGTCAGCAGGTCGCACTCTTCCTCGACCCAGCTCAGCCGGCCGCGCTCGCTGAGCTTCGCATGCAGGATGTCGCGCAAGGCCGGCAGGTGCTCGGTATCCTTGGCGGCATAGCGAAGCATGGCCAGAGGCAGCGGCCGTACGGACCAGTCGGCGCGCTGAAACTGCTTGTCAAGGCGCTCGCCACAGTACTTCTCCAGCAGCGCCGCCAGGCCGATTGCCGGCTCGTTGAGAAACTGGGCGGCCACCCGCGTATCGAATAGGCGGGTTACGCGGACGTCGAACTCGAGACCCAGCAGGCGCAGGTCGTAATCGGCGTCATGAAAAACGAACTCGATGGCGGGATCGGCCAACAGCTCTCCGAATCCCGTCAGGCCCGTCACGGAGAGCGGATCGATCAGCCAGGTTGCCGACCGGGTCGAGAGCTGCAGCAGGTAAACGCGATCCCGGTGCCGGTGAAAGCTCGCAGCCTCGGTATCCACCGCTAGAAGCAGCTCGGTGCGAAGCCGGTCGAGCAGGGCGGTGAACTCTCCTGCTTCCTCGATCAGCTGCACGACCACGGTGCCGTTTGCATAAGGGGTTGGAATAGTAGCGGTCCCGCTCCGACCCGGCGTACTTTTCGGCCTCGCCCTGGGAGCCGCGGATGAGCCTCGCTGAAGTCGAGCAGGTCGTGTATCCCGATGATTGCGACGCCTTCGGTCATCTCAATCAGGCCGCTTTCCTCCGGGTCTTTGAGCGTGCGCGATGGGATGTGCTGGGTCGCGGTCCCGGTATGGATGTTTTCGTCCGGCATGATGCCTGGCCGGCGGTCCGCAAGACCGTCATCGATTACCTCGCGCCCGCCTTCCCCGGCGACATTCTGCGGGTCCAACAGGCCCTCGTCCACCACGGCCGTACGAGCTTCACGATGCGCCAGACCGCCCGACGGGCGAGTGACGGCGCGCTGATCGCCACGGCGGAGTTTGTCTTCGTCTGTATCAACCGGGAAGGCAGGCCGGTTCCGGTGCCCGAAGAGGTGGGCGAATACTTCCAGGCACGGCCGACCTCCGAGCCGGCCGATCGGCTCACCGTCAACGGGGTGCGCCTGGCTGTGGAGCAGCGCGGAACCGGTCCCGCGGTGTTGTTCGTGCATGGCTTTCCTCTGGATCGCACGATCTGGCAGCATCAACTGGACAGCTTGGCCGGGTACCGCAGGATCGCACCGGACCTTCGTGGGATGGGACAATCCGATGCCCCCGATCTCGGCTACTCCATGAGTACGTACGCAGAGGACCTGGTCGGCATTCTCGACGCCATCGGCGAAGGGCAGGTGGTGCTCTGCGGGCTTTCGCTCGGCGGCTACATCGCGTTCGAGCTGCTACGGCGCTGGCGGGAACGGGTTCGCGGCCTGATCCTCGTGGATACGCGGGCCGAGGCCGACAGTGTGGAAGGGCGCCGCGCCCGGGATACGCTCATCGCGAAGGTGCGCGAGCAAGGTGCCATTGCGGCCGCGGAAGCCATGCTACCCCGTTTTTTCACTCCGCAGGTCGCCTCCGACGTCATCGAGCGAATCCGCACGATGATCCTGCGCACGCCCGTCGCCGGAATTGTCGGCGCCCTTTCGGCCATGCGCGAACGACCCGACAGCAGCCCGCTTCTCGCCACGCTGAGTGGGGTTCCCACTCTCGTGCTGGTCGGTGCCGAGGATGTGATAACCCCGCCGGCCATCGCACAGTCCATGGCTTCGGCGATTCCAGGCGCGCGGTTGATGGAAGTTCCGGGTGCGGGTCACCTGCCCTGCGTCGAGCAGGCCGTGCCGACCACCCGAGCGATCCTGAAATTCCTACAGTCGCTGGGGTGAAACCCTTTGTGTGGATGGGGCGTCTAAGTAAATGGCGGGACCGATTCGATGCTCCATATCGAAGCACCGCCAAGCCTCATGCAGTACTCCCTTAGTGCGGCCCCGGAGCAGCGCCAAGCGCGCTCTCCGGGGCCGTCCCGCATTGGCTAGCGCTGCGGCCTGCCGGGCGGCGCGTCCGAGCTGAAGATCTCCTTGTTCTTCGCGATGAAGCTCTCGAGGTTCGGCGGAACGTCTTCTTCGGGGAAGATCGCGGTCACCGGGCATTCTGGTTCGCAGGCTCCGCAATCAATGCACTCATCCGGATGGATGTAGAGCTGATCCTCGCCTTCATAGATGCAGTCGACCGGACAGACGTCGACACACGCCCGGTCCTTCACCCCAATACACGCCTCTGTGATGATGTACGCCATGCCTGCGACTCTCCCATGATGCTGTGGGCTGCCCGGACGCGGGCTCGATGCCGGACAGAATTAAGGAACCGGACCAGACTCCGCAAGGGGACCTTGCGAGCAAGACGCCGGCTCGAAGTGGGTCGGTTTAGCTGATCAGGGGAAGCGGTTTTCAAAGATTCGTCAGAGCAACGCCGAAAGCGGTGTGGGAACCTGCTCGCTGCGCAGTTCGGGTTCGCTGTAACGGTCGGACGCTGTGTATAGCCGGTTCCACTCTTCGCGCAAACAGAACGGATCGGCGCCGTATGCCCGATCAACGGCCAGAACACCATCAAGGTGGTCGATCTCGTGCTGGAGCAGCTCGGCGCGATTGTGCTCGAGCTCAATCTCGTGGGCATCACCCTTGAGATCCTGGTAGCGAATCCGGATGTGATAGGCTCGCTGTACGCGTACCAGGAGGTTGGGAAACGAGAAGCAATCGTCCCACACCGAGAAATCCTCGGTACCGATATCGACGATTTCGGGGTTGATCAAAGTCCAGGGCTGATCCATTTCCACCTGGACGATGCGCACTGGCGCACCGATTTGAGGAGCGGCGATCGCACGGCCACTCCCAAAGCGGGATTGCCAGTCTCTCAGGGTTTCCCGGAGGTCGTCGACGATGACCCGCACGGCGGTGGAACGGGGCTTCGCGATGATCTCACAGCGGGCCCGGAGAATCGGGTCGCCTAAGAGCCGGATCCGGTGGATGGTCATAGAGCTAATCTCCGGATTCTGCCGGGATTACTCAAGAGTAGCTCTGGCTTCGCAACGTAGTATATAAAACTACTAATAAATACTCCGCCGGAAACCTGAGCAATTGAGCGCCTTCTGGTTTAGTGTTTGGTTCTCCATTGAGGTTTGGCCAGGTCAGTCTAACTTGTTGTGCCGCAAATCTTTCTGATGTTTGACAATCCCGACCTTTTCACTTAGGATTTGGTCTGTGCGAGTGATCGTGTCGGCTCAGCGAGCGGAGTTGCGATGACTGGACCAGTCGAGTCCCTGGTCAACCGGGAATACAAGTGGGGCTTCGTCACCGATATCGAGGCCGATACCGTTCCGAAGGGTTTGAGTGAGGAAATCATTCACCTCATCTCAACCAAAAAGGGCGAACCGGCATTTATGCTGGACTGGAGGCTCAAAGCCTTTCGCGGCTGGCTGAAAATGCCCGAGCCGCACTGGCCGAATGTCAGGTATCCCGCGATCGACTACCAGAACATCATCTACTACGCGGCTCCCAAGACTCAGAAGCCGCTGGGGTCGCTTGCGGAAGCCGATCCCAAGCTGGTCGAGACCTATGAAAAACTCGGCATTCCGCTGACCGAGCAAAAGCTGCTGGTCGGGGTTGCCGTCGACGCGATTTTCGACTCGGTCTCGGTGGGCACCTCGTACAAGAAACAGCTCGCGGAGCTGGGCATCATTTTTTGTGCTTTTTCCGAGGCGGTCACGGAGCATCCCGAGCTGGTGCGCCGGTATCTTGGCTCGGTGGTGCCGTCCAGCGACAACTTCTTTGCGGCACTCAATTCCGCGGTGTTCAGCGACGGCTCCTTCGTGTATGTGCCGAAGGGTGTCCGCTGCCCGATGGATCTCTCGACCTATTTCCGGATCAACGCGCAGAATACCGGACAGTTCGAGCGCACCCTGATCGTTGCCGACGAGGGCGCTTACGTCAGCTATC
>CAYNNS010000037.1:0-17300 GCA_964398345.1 uncultured Gemmatimonas sp.
ACACCCGAATACCCGCGCCGGCAATGCCAATAGTCCCAGTAGTCTTCCAGCTTGCAGGGCTCGGGGATCTGGGCCAGCTCGGCCTTGAGCTCCTGGAGACACACGACGTCGGGCCGGTCCCGCCGCAGCCACTCCGCGAGCTGCGACTCGCGGGCGCGGATGCCGTTGACGTTCCAGGTGGCGATCTTCACGCCCGTACTATAATCCTGCCCCGATGAGCGCTCCCTGTCCCCAGTGCGGTGCGAGCTATCCCGATACCGGGGTGAGTTGCGCCGACCGTTTTGCCGTGCTGCTGGCCCTCGACCATTCGCGCCGCGAGCCCAGGGAGAGCTGATGCTCCGGGCGCTGCGCGATTCGGACTGGGAGGCGGTCCGCGCGATCTACCTGGAAGGGATCGCGACCGGACACGCCACGTTCGAGACGGAAGCTCCCTCGTGGGAGCGCTGGAACGCCAAGCACCTGGCCGAAGCCCGGCTCATCGCGGAGCAGGACGGTCGCGTCGCCGGATGGGCAGCGCTGTCCGCGGTGTCGGACCGCTGCGTCTATGCCGGCGTGGCCGAGGTCAGCGTCTACGTCGCCGCAGCGGCACGGGGCAGAGGCATCGGCCGCGCCTTGTTGGAGGCTCTGGTGAGTGCGTCCGAAGCGGCGGGAATCTGGACCCTCCAGGCGGGGATCTTCCCCGAGAATGTCACCAGCCTTGCGATCCATTCCGCCTGCGGCTTTCGGGTGGTGGGCGTGCGCGAGCGGCTCGGCCAGCACCACGGCCGCTGGCGCGACGCCTTGTTTCTGGAGCGGCGGAGCCGCGTGGCCGGCACGTGAAGGTCGACGGGATCCTCTTCGACATGGATGGTGTGCTGCTCGACTCCCGCCGGGCCGTGGAGCGGACCTGGCGGCGCTGGGCCGCGCTGCACCGGGTTCCGGCGGAGCCCATTCTCCGCGTGGCGCACGGGCGGCGCACCTGGGACACCTTGCGTGAGGCGGTGCCGGAGCTCGCCACCCGCGAGGAGGTGGCGTGGCTCGATGCCGCGGAGCTCGAGGATGGCGAGGGCATCCGCCCCATTGCCGGAGCGCGGGAGCTGGTGAGCGCCATCCCCGCCGGACGCTGGACGATTGTGACGTCGGCCGGGCGGGAGCTGGCCGCGCGCCGGCTCGCCGCCGTGGGGCTCGAGCTGCCCGAGTCGGCGGTCACCAGCGAGGACGTGAAGCGCGGAAAGCCGGCACCCGATGGATACGCGCTCGCCGCGGCCCGACTGGGGACCAGCCCGCACGCCTGTCTCGTCGTCGAGGACGCCCCGCCGGGAATTCTGGCCGGCAAGCGCGCGGGCGCGCGGGTGCTTGCGCTCACGACTACGCACGCGCCCGAGCAGTTGAGCGGCGCGGACCTGTTGCTCCAGGATCTGAGGCGGGTCCGCGTGACCGCAGGACAGTCCGGTCTCTTGCTGACGGTTTTTGAGGAGAACTAAATGCGTTGAGTCCTCCTGTCGCCCGCTTTACTGCTGAACGCTTTCCCAGCGGCGCGGCGCTGCCGTCCGGTACGACACGCTGATTGTCAGCAAGTTGTATTGTCACCGAATTGTCATCCTTCCCACATTCCCGAGCAACGGGACTCTGCGACCTTCTCCAGCAACCTCGGTTCGCTGGAGGATGCATGGCCCGCCCGTCGTGTTCTGTCCTCGCACTGCTCGCTCTCGCCCTGGGTACAACTGCCGCATCGGCGCAGGGCGTTACCAGGCCTACGTTCACCCCGCCCCAGTCTCAGCCACCCTCGACGAGAATCGTCGCCAGGATCTCGGCCACCGGAGCATTGACCATCAACAATCAGGCGATCGCCTGGAGCCGCCTCGCAACGGAGCTCCACGCGATCTACGACAAACGCCCGGTCAAGCTCCTCTTCCTCGAGCCGGACCCCGACGCGGTGGTCAATGACGTGCTCCGCCTGCTCGACGTCGCACGGCTGGAAGGCGTGATCGTCTACCCCCTCAAGACTGGACGCTCGATCCCGATAGACTGATCTTCCGGAGAACCTGAGCTCCGGAGGATCGATGCGGTTGAGCGGCGGCGCTATCGCCATCGTCACGTGACGGCACCGCCGGCCACCGCGCCCGCGCGTCGCGTCGAGGCCATCGATGCGGTCCGCGGGTTCGTCATGGTGATCATGGCGCTGGATCACGTGCGCGACTTCATCCATCGCGGCGCGCAGAGCTTCCAGCCGACCGACCTCAGGCAGACCACGACGCTGCTTTTTTTCACTCGCTGGATCACCCACCTCTGCGCACCGACCTTCATGTTCACCGCGGGGCTGGGGGCGTTTCTCTGGTGGCAGCGGGGGAACAGGAGCAGGGGGCAGCTCTCGCGGTTCCTGTTAACCCGGGGCCTCTGGCTGATCCTGCTCGAGCTCACCGTCATGCGGCTCGGCTACAACTTCGATTTCTCGGGGCAGTATCCCGTGCTGCTGCTGGTCCTCTGGGTGCTGGGCGCCTGCATGGTGGGATTGGCCCTGCTGGTGTGGATTCCCTGGCCCGCGCTCACTGCGCTGAGTCTGGTCCTGATCGCCGGGCACAACCTGCTGGACAGGATTTCCCCAGCTCAGTTTGCCGGCGCGGCTCCGCTCTGGAATCTGCTGCATCAGCCCGGCGTGTTCCGGCTGGCCGGCGTGCTGTGCATCGTCGGTTATCCGCTGCTCCCCTGGGTCGCGGTGATGGCGCTCGGCTTCTGCTTTGGCAGGCTGTATCTGCTGGAGCGGGAGCGCCGGCGGGCCTGGCTCGTCGGCATTGGTGCGGTGCTGACGCTGGGGTTCGTGCTGGTACGCGCCGTGAATGGCTATGGGGATCCGTTTCCCTGGAAGCCGCAGGGCTCGACCAGCTTTACCGTGCTGGCGTTCCTCAATACCACGAAGTACCCGCCCTCGCTCGACTTTCTGCTGATGACCCTGGGTCCCTGTCTGCTGCTGCTGGCGTGGTTCGAGGGGCGGGCGCTGCGGCCGTCCAACCCCCTCGTCGTGTTCGGCCGAGTGCCGCTCTTCTATTTCGTGCTGCACTTCTACGCCGCCCACGTGGCGGCCCTGCTGCTCGCGGTGCTGCGTTACGGCGTGAGCGCCTTCCATTTCGTCTTCAACCCGGTCCCGTCGATGGGCGGAGCGAAGGAGCTGTATCCATCGCAATTCGGCTATCCCCTCTGGGTGGCGTATGCCGTCTGGGCGGCCGTCGTGCTGAGTCTCTATCCTCTCTGTCGCTGGTTCGCCGGCGTCAAAGCCCGCCGGCGCGACTGGTGGCTCAGCTATCTCTGAGCAAGGAGCAGGCATGAAGCTGGCGCGATTCGTTCTGATCAGCTCCGCGCTGGTCTTTCTCGCGGTGGGGGTCGGCTTCCTGGTCATCCCCGTCGAGTGGGCATCGCTCACGGAGATCTCGCTCCCGACTGCGATGTCCCGCACCGATCTGCGCGCCACCTATGGGGGCCTGGACTTCGCCGTCGGAGTCTTTCTGATCGTCGCCGCGCGCCGGAACGAATGGGTCAGGCCCGGGTTGCTGGTCCTCGCGCTTGCAGCCGCCGGTTTCGCGACGGGCCGGGTGATCGGCTTCATCGCGGAGGGCTCGGCCGGCAACCTGATGCTGCTGTTCCTGGCGATCGAGTTCGGGGTCGTGGCGGTGGCGCTGCTCGCGCTGCGGCGCGTGTCCCGTGCTACATTGCCGAGCCCATGAACCTCCAGGACACCGCGTTCGGCGGCTCGATGGCTCTGGTGTATCAGCGGCACCTGGTGCCGCTCATTTTCGAGCCCTATGCCCGCGAGCTGGCGCACCGGCTGGATGGTCGGAGCCTGAGCAGCGTGCTCGAGCTTGCCGCGGGGACCGGCGCGGTCACCCGTGAGCTCGCCTCGCTGCTTCCCGATTCCGTCGCCATCGTCGCCACGGATCTCAATCAGGGAATGCTCGACCAGGCGACCGCGCTCGGCACGTCGCGGCCGGTGGAGTGGCGCCTCGCCGACGCCCTGCAGCTGCCCTTCCCGGAGCACAGCTTCGACGCGGTGGTCTGCCAGTTCGGGGTGATGTTCTTCCCCGACAAGGCCCGCGGCTTCGCCGAAGCCCGCCGCGTGTTACGGCCCGGCGGGATATTGCTCTTCAATGTGTGGGACCGGATCGAGGAGAACGAGTTCGCGGCCGTGGTCACCGACGCCGTGGCCGGTGTCTTCCCCGCCGATCCGCCCCGGTTCCTGCCACGCACTCCGTACGGTTACCACGACGCTCTGGTCATCGCGCGCGACCTCGCCGCGGGCGGATTCGCGACTCCAGCACGGATCGACACGGTCACCAGGCAGTCTCGCGCCGCCTCGCCACGGGAGCCGGCGGTCGCCTTCTGTCTCGGGACGCCGCTCCGCAACGAGATCAACGAACGGGATGAGACCCGGCTCGATGCGGCGACCGCCGCCGCGGAGGACGCCCTGGCCCGGCGCTTCGGAACCGGCGCGGTGGACGGCAAAATCCAGGCACTGGTGGCCAGCGTGGAGTCGAGCTCATGGTGACGGTCACGGTCAGCGGCGACGTTGCGGTCTTCGAGCTGCAGAAAATGCACAAGCTCTGGGCCTTCAGGAGCCGGCTGGAAATCCCGCTCCGCCATATCGCGGCAGTACACTCCGATCCCAACGTCACCATGGGACTCTTCGAACGATTCAAGCTCGCCGGGTCCTATCTCCCCGGCATCTTCGCCGCGGGCACGTTCTGGGAGCACGGCGGCCTGGTCTTCTGGGACGTGCACGACGGGGCCCACGCGATCGTGGTCGAGCTCAAGGACGAGCACTACCAGCGCCTCGTCCTCGAGGTCGAGCACCCAGCCGACGTCGTCGCCATGCTGCAGCAGCACATCCCGACATCCTGACATGGGAACGACGATTCTCTGGGCACTCTTGACCGGAACGGTTACCGGCGCGGCCTGGATGGGGATCGTGTTGTTGCGGCGGCAAGCGCGGCTGCTTCGCGACTATCGGTCTTTGCGGCTGGAGATGGAGCGCCGGCTCGACGCGCTCGAGGCCACCGATACCCAGCTCGCTCAGCTCGAGGAGCGCCTCGATTTCACCGAGCGCATACTCCGCTCGGAACCGCCACCGGCAGAGCCCCGTGACGGCGGCAGCTGACGCCCTGGCGGAGCTGCGCGCCGGCAACCGGCGTTTCGTCGCCAACCAGACCCAGGCGGCCTCGCTGTCGAGTCAGGCGCGCCGAGCGGCGCTGGTGGAGCGGCAGGAACCCTTCGCGATCATCCTCGGCTGCTCGGATTCCCGGGTGCCGGCGGAGCTGGTCTTCGACCAGGGCTTCGGCGACTTGTTCGTCATCCGCGTCGCGGGGAACGTCGTGGCGCCCTCGCAGATCGGAAGCGTCGAATTCGCAGCCTCGCGCTTCGGGACGCGGCTGGTCGTCGTCCTCGGACATTCCCAATGCGGCGCGGTTACCGCAACCCTCGAGGAGCTGCTCGGACACCCGTCGACGCAATCCGAGAGTTTGCGCTCCATCGTGGACCGGGTCCGCCCCTCGGTGGAGCCCCTGCTGACCCGAGCCGGGGCCCTTGACCACCACCGGTTGATGGAAGCTGCGGTCAGGGCAAACGTCCGGGCTGCGGTCCACCAGCTACGCCACGGCTCGGTTCTGCTCGAGCGACTGATCCGCGAGGAAGGGCTGCTGGTAGTCGGGGCGGAATACTCTCTGGCCTCGGGAGAGGTATTGTTTCTGGAAGAGGCCGCGCCATGCTGAAATCACCCTTCGTCTGGCTGGGAGCGCTCTGGGTCGGGGTCATGATCCACCTCGACTGGCACCTGGGTCGCCCGGGGGAGCATCTCAGCTTTCACTTTCGGTATCACTGGATCCTGGCGCTGCCGGCCTTTGCGCCGCTCGCCTGGCTCACCCTGCGCCGCTTTGGCCGGGCGGCGATCCCCGCCGCGGCCACCATTCTGGTCATCGGCGTTCTGCTCGGCCAAATCCTCGAGCCGCTCACCGAGGGCCCCGCGGCGCTCGGCAACGTGCGCCGCTGGTGGATTTTCGTGGAATTCATCGCCGCGGGCCTGGTGAGCTACCTGCTGGGACTCGCACTCGCCGCACGATCGCTCCGCGCGACGTCATGACAGCTCCGGAGCAGACCGGCGGCGCCGAAACCGGTCCGTTGCGTCCCGCGGCGCTCGTCGCCTTGCTCGGTGGTGCCCTTGGTTCGCTCGCGCTGCTGGTGCGTGCCGGCCAGCGTCAGGGAACTCAGCGACCGCTCCTGCTCCTCATGGCCGTGTGGGTGATCGCGCCCTATCTCGGCCTGGGCTGGGCCTTCGTCGCCTCCAAGCGCTGGGCGCCACCCCAGCGACGCGCATTGTTGCTGGCGTGTCCGAGCATCGCGCTGGCTTCGCTCGCGGTCTATGCGGTCGATGCGTTTCAGCCGGCCAAGGCTCCTCCGGGGTTCCGGTTCGTCCTCGTCCCCGCAGTTGTCTGGCTGATCCTCATCGCGCTCGTCGCCATGGGGTCCTTCACGCGCCGCGGCCGGTAACGCGCGCGGTGGGTTGACGGATGCCTCCATTACGCAGTAAAGTACTTTATCTCTTCGCAGGGAACGCCATGGCGGCTACACTGCGCGACGCGATCCGCTACTGGGAATTGCGCCGGGTACCCTACAACCTGCTGCTGGCGGCGCTGCTGGGAGCGTGGGTGATCGTCACCTGGCCGGTTTTCCGGCCCGCCGTGGTGCTGCCCCACCTGCCGGAGCTCATCGCGCTCGCGCTGATCGCCAACTTTCTGTATTGCGCCGCCTATGTGGTGGAGCTGGCGTTCCACCAGTCCGCCGCCTGGGAACGCTGGCGCTGGGTCCTCTGGCTCGCCGGGACCGCGCTGGCGCTTCTGATCACCCAGTACTGGGTGGGCGACGAGATCTATCCCGACGCCCTGCGGTCGTTTCGCTAACCCGCAGACCCCGTCCGTGAGCACCGCCAAGCAGCTCGCGGGCTGCATCGCCGAGCCGGCGACGGCACGGCCTCCCTGTGCGAGAGCGGGGAAGCCGCGGCCCATCCTTCGTGCGAT
Organism: uncultured Gemmatimonas sp.; assembly: GCA_964398345.1. GTDB lineage: Bacteria > Gemmatimonadota > Gemmatimonadetes > Gemmatimonadales > GWC2-71-9 > JABFSM01. Next base: position 7,038 of record CAYNNS010000037.1, read on the forward strand.
CTCGGCGGGACAGAGGCCCCGCCGCCGCTCGCCCCTGCCCGGCCGAAAACCGGCCTCCCGGAACGCCTAGCGCACGGCGCCTGACGCGCGGTAGCATTGAGCTATCCGTTCACAATGAGTGCTCCACCATGATCCGCCCCATCCGGATCTTCTCGCTCGTGTTGCTGCTGCCCGTCCGGCTCGCTGCGCAGCCCGACTATGCCCTCCCCGACTCCGGCAAGAAAGCCCACATCTACCCGAACGTCGACGCCCGAGTGGAGAGCGGCCGGGCGCTCTTGACCGAAGCGATCGCCGCGCTGGGCAAAGGGGACCGGGGAGCCGCACGCAAGAGCCTCTCCAGAGCGCAGGACGAGCTGGAGGCTTCGCTCAAGACCAATCCCACCAGCCGCGCAGCAGCTCAGGAGCTTGGCGCGGTCTACTATTACGAAGGTGAAGCGGGCGACAAGTCGGCCTACGAGAAGTGTACCAAATTCCTCGGCAAAGTCTTCCAGATCGACCCCGATGCGGTCGAGGCGCCCCGCTATCTGGCCCTGGCGTTCAACAAGCGGGGCCTGGGGAGAGAAACCATCTCGTTCGCCAACCAGGCCGCTGCCCTGAGCAGCGACGCCGCCGTGAAACTGGAGATGGACGGCCTTAAGCGGCCCTACCAGGACTCGTTCCTTTCGGGCTGGTACGAGTACGGCAAGTATTACGAGAGCTCCGGCGCCAAGCTGACGCGCTACAACCTGCAGAGCAAGCAGGTCGAGCTGGTGGCCCAGATCACCCCCCAGTTCGAGCAGGACCTCGCCGCGCGCGGACTGCAGCAGCTCGAGCCGCAGCTGGCGCGCCACCAGGACCCCGAGCTGCAGAGCTATCTGCAGAAGCTCGTGGACAAGCTGGTCGCCAAGAGCCCGGGGGGTCCACCCTTCAGCTACCAGGTGGAGGTCATCGAGTCGCCGCAGGTCAACGCAATGGCGTTTCCGGGTCGCATCCTGGTGAACACCGGCCTGCTCAAGTTCGTCGACTCGGAGGCCGAGCTGGTGACCATCCTGTCGCACGAGCTGGCGCACATCTACGCCCACCACAGCGCGCGCGCGCTGGTGGCCTCCTATCAGAAACGGATGCTGGCCGGAACGCTGCTGGCGGCGGCGGGCGTGAACAACAGCAACGTGAAGGAGACGCTGATCAGCCTGGGCGTGGGGCTGGGCCTGGAGCTGCTCGACAAGGGGTACAGCCGCAGCGAGGAGAAAGAAGCCGACAAGCTCGGCACCCACATCGCGTTCAACGCGGGTTACAACCCGACCTTCATGACCAAGTTCTTCCTGCGGCTCTACGAAGCGAACCCCAAGCAGCCCTTCAAGCTGCTGTCGACCCATCCCCCCACGCCGGATCGGATCGAGTACACCACCTCCTACCTGGAGGCCTTCCCGCTCGATCAGGAAATGCAGATCGACAGCCAGGAATTCAAGACCATGAAGCAGCGGGTCAGGTAGGAGGCTCCGATGAAACTGCTCGCCAGACTAGGGCTGGCCGTCGGCGGGTTAGGGCTGCTCGCCGCTCCCGCCGCGGCGCAGTATCCTTACAGCCACGTCCCCCGCATTCTCTACGTCGTCGGACAGCCGAGCTGGGACCAGCTGCAGGCCGGGAGCAACGGATCCCGCAATCTCCAGGTCTACGCCGACGAGCAGATGGCGCGCGACCGGGCGGGTGGCGCGGCGATCTACCGGATCCAGCGGCACACCCTCGCGAAGACGCCCGAAGGCGAAGCGTTCCTCAAAGCCGTGGAGGCCGAGCGCTCCGACCGGACCAAGACCCAGCGGGACGTCTTCGACCTCCCCACCTCGTCCGCCGAATCCTTCGCCAGCACCGTTCTCAAGAACGCCAAGGCCGGCAGCGAGCTAGGACCCGTCAATCCCAACTGGAAGACCACGGGCCCGTACCAGACGAAGGACATGCTCACCAAGTACCGGCCCGGTCAGCCGGACGACGACTATGGCCGGGGCACCTTCTACTTCCCCACCGAAGGCTCGCCGGAGTCCGTCGACTTCATGAACACCTTCAAGGTGGTGTTCGAAAAGCAGAACGACGGAAGCGTCCGCCTGAAACTGTCGAACGGGCGGCCGGTGCACACCCTCGATGTCAACGATGCCCACATCAACGTCGGCGGGGAATTTCACCCGAGCAACAACGGCGGCGTCATGGTGGGCGGCCAGGAGCTCCCCGCCTGTCTCTGGGTCATGGATGCCCAGGGAAACTTCTTCGTGCTGAGTCAGAACTGGCTGGTGGGCATCGGCGATCTGGGCTTCGCCGGGATCAACCATTCGAGTCTGCCCTCCGGACACCCGGTGGCCGCCGCCGGGCTGATGGTCGTCGACAACGGCAGGCTGATCATCCTCGACAACAACTCCGGCCATTACCAGCCCAACAACAAAATGACCGCCCAGGCCGTGCTCGCGCTGGAGAAGGCGGGAGTCGCCAAGGGCAGTTACAAAGTCAGCTTCGGCAATGGCGCGACCGATAACCCGGGAGAGGAATTCATCGGTCTCGATCCCAACGGCAAGAAGAAGGTCGCGGCCGGCGACATCGAAAAGGACCCCAACGCCAAGAGCGAGCAGAGCAAGCTCGGCGACGGCAAGGAAGGCACCCAGCCGGGCGACGAGGAGACCCTGAAGCCGGACGAGAAGGTCCCCACTCCGGAGCTCGAGGTGGACCGCAAGGCGCGTGAACGGCCGCCGGAGACCCCCAAGCTGGAAGCCCCGAAGCCGGAGCCACCGCCCGATCCCGACCTCGTCGCGAGCTTGACCAAGCAGATCGAGGACAAGCCGGTCGAGCAGATGAACATCGAGTTCATGAAACAGCTCTACCAGTCCGATCCCAAAGCCGCCAAAGTGATCGGCCAGATCCTGGGCAAGTCGGAGCTGCAGGCCAAGAATCTGAAAATGGGTGAGCTCCGCAAGACCATGGACCTGATGGTGTGGAAGGAGATGCTGTTCAATCACCCCGGGCTCACCGTCGAGATCACGAACCAGGGCAAGTCGAACGGAGCCCGCAGCGACCTCGACTACACTTTGTACCACATCGCCGAAGAGCTCGGTGTCTCGATCGAAGCCCTGATCAAGGAGCACACCGATACCTGGAAGTCCCTGCACAACGGGCTGGTACCGGAGCAGCTCGAGATCACCGTGATGAACGGGGACCAGTTCTACCCCGACTGGCGGTCGGAATCCCTGACGGCGGCGCAGTACGAGGTGGAGCTGCGGCGCATCCTGGGTGAGCTCCGCGCCAACCCCGAGGCGTACTCCACGCCCGGGGGCAACAAGCAGCAGGTCCACAACCGCGCCCTGCGCGACGGGTACACCGAGGTGCTGCAATACAATCCCGACCTCGATAAGCCCGGCGCCAAAGTCGAGGACATCATCGTCAAGGATGCCGGCGCCACCCGCGACCTCGCGATGCGCTACAAAGAGGTCCATCCGCTCTACAACTGGATGCTGACCCTGGGCAACGCCGTCCAGAACACCAAGGAATTCTTCCACCACACCGGCGACAACGCGCAGGACGCCATCCGCCGCGCCAAGTACCTCAACCGGGTCATCAACGAAGGTCTCGGAGCGCTGCGCTTCTTCGCGAACGACTATGCCGCCCTGCACGCGGGCACCATGGTGTACAACAATCCGAAGACCAAGGGCAACGACGAGATGAAGCTCGAGTATCTCAAGAAGACTCTCGGGCTACTCACCGACGACAACGGCAAGCCCCTGCTCGACGAGACCGAGCTCAAGCGCTTCCGGGACATCATCGACATCTCGATGCAGATCGAGCTGGACAAGACGACGACCAAGATCAAGAAGGACTACACGACCCAGCGCAAGGAATACTTCAGCCGCTATGCCGATGCCGCGGAAAAGACCATTGCCGACCGGCTGCTCAAGGAAAACCTGCATCCCAAGCCGGACGACCGCGCCGAGCTGGTGCTGGGAGAGCAGCAGCGGCTCTTCGAAGTGGACCAGAAGCGCGTTCTCGCCGAAGCGACAGTCGCCGCGTTGCGGCAAAGCACCGCCCGCGATCTGACCCCCGAAGGCGTCCTGCGCAATCGGGTGCGCTGGGACCCCGCGACCCAGAAGTTCGTGATCAACGATCCGGAGGGCGCCCGGAAAGTGGCCTTCGAGCGCTCCGTCGAGGTCGCCCTGTTCTACGAGCTGGTCAACTCCTTCGACGACGCCGATCCGCAGGAGCTGTTCCTCAAGCGCGACATGAAGAAGCGCGCGCTCGCCACCGCGGCCAATCAGGAGCTCGCCGAGTTCTACGGCAGCCTGGACGACGTGGGCAAAGCCGAGATCGACAAGTTCATCAAGGGGGAGGCCGGCAACCGGGTTCAGAGCAAGATCGACGAGTTCACCAAAAAGCAGCAGCTCAAGGCGCTAGAGCTGCTGGTTGCGAAGAAGGAGGCCGCGGTCGCCGAAGCGCGCGCGAAGGGTGTGTCGGTGGATCCCAACGCCATCGCTGAGCAGGTGGTCCGCGAGCACTTCATGGATAAGCGTCTGGAGCTGTTCGGTCCGGAGAATCGCGCCAAGCTCCTGGAGGCGATCAAGCTGGTCGGCCCGCAGCTCGGCAAGGACTTCAAGGAGGCGTGGAACGAGCACGGCTCGGTGTTCATGATGGGCTCGACGGCCGTGAACCTGATCCGTGCGTACCAGGTGGGCGGCACCGATGCCCTGCTGCGCACCGCGTTCACCGAGTCGCTGTTCTACATGCCGAGCTACATCCAGATGCCGTTCATGGCGGTCGACCTGGTGGCCAAGATCCGCGAGGGCCAGTACCTCGAGGCCACCAAATCGGCGGGCCTCATGGTGGCCATGCACAAGTTTCCCGACCTCGGCTGGGGCCTCCTGGTCTTCAACATGGTGAGCGGCACCATCGACATCACCCGCACCTATTTCGTCCAGAAGATCGACGCCGACATGGTGGAGAAGGCGCTGCGCTCGCGCCCCGTGAACGAAGAGGGCCAGCGCCTGCCCGAAAACGTACGCGCCCGCTCCAGCAAGTGGCCCGACTTCACCACCCACGTCGGGACCGGGAGCGCTCCTGGCACCCCGCTCTTCTTCGGGAGATACAAGAACAAGGACGGGCTGCCGAAGAACCCCGTCATCATCAACGGCGATCCGTACTCCGACGGCACCGTGCCCGAAGACTTCATGAGCGATCGCGACCTGGCGGACAGCGCCGGGGTCCTGTTCGCTCCCGAAATCGTGAAAGAGCTGGCCGAAGCGAATCTCGAGGTGAACAGCCCGGAGTGGAAGCAGAAAGTCTGGGAGCTCAAACTGAAGTACGGCTTCGACGTACCGTTCTACAAGCGGATGGCGAAGGTCTACAACGAGAAGTACCAGTACGTGACCTGGTACGACAACTGGCCGAATCCCTACAACGAGGAGTACCTGCGGACCTGCCGCATCGACGTGTACGACTGGTACGTGACCCAGCCGCAGGGATATAAGGACGAGCTGGCCGGAACCTTCACGTTCATCTGGGGCGACCAGACCGACAAGATGCAGGAAATGATCGCCCGGCAGTGCTCGGTCGTGATGGGGGCCATGCACCAGATGGTCAAGCAGGCGGAGCAGGTCAACACGGACAACATGCTCGCGTTCCAGGCGGCAATGACCAAGGGTTTCAACGCCGAGCGCGCCTTGGTCGCCGCGAAGGGGGCGCTCACCACCAGCATCGAGACGAAGGAGCAGCGCGCCGCGACGGACCTGGAACAGAAAGCGCTCGACCTCGCCGAGAAGCACAAGACCCAGTTCGTGATGAGCTACCCCTGGACCTTCGCGACCCAGGAGCTTAACCCCACGTTCAGTTTCGCGGTGCGCACCATCCCGAGCCACGCCAAGCTGCCGCTGCGTGGCGTCGACATCGACGACGAAGTGCTTGACGCCAAGGAGGGGGCACCGGCGGGCTGGAAACCGGGCAAGGACTGGGAGGACCAGTTCAAGCCGGACAAGGACGGCTGGATCGCCAAACGGCCCATCACGGCCGACGTGAAGTTCACCGGACACCTGCTCGATGCCGACAGCAACGAGGTGGCGACGTCCAGCATCACGCTGCCGGTCGTTGGCTACTACGACACTTTCTCCGGCAGCGTCGTCGTGGTGGTGTATGGGATGAATGAGCGGGGCGACAGCACGCTCTACCCTGGTGCCACCGTGACGCTCGGCAAGGACAGCCGTCCGACCGGCGGCTCCGAGACGACCCATGCGGTCAGCTTCGACCGTCTCAAGGTCGGCACCTATTCCGTCGCGGTGACGCCGTCCAACGGTGACGAGCGCCACGGCCCCGGGACCGGCAGTGCGACGCTGGAGGATCCCCTGTTCTCCAAGGATCCCAAAGCGAAGAGCTGGGCTACGATCGTCGTCAAGCTGCCCTACATCCCCGAGAAGAAAGTCATCGTCAATCAGGATTCTACTGCAGGGCACGTCGGCCCTCCGGGCGGAGGCGGCAACAAGCCGGATTCCACCAAAGGTGGAGGAGGAGGAGGCGGGGGCGGCGGGGGCGGCGGGGGCGGCAAGACGCCCGGCGGCAAGACTGGCAAAGACTCAACCGCGACCAAGGATTCCACGGGCGCCAAGGGGAAAAACGACTCCACGGCGGTCAAGCAACCTACGCCGGAGGAGCTGATCGCCAAGCTCCCCGCCATCACCAGCCAGGCCGAAGCGGCGCGCAAAGCGGCCATCGCCTCGTGTAATTACACCGATGCGGTCGCGGCGCAGGAACAGGTCGTCGCCGCGGCGAAGGACTTCCTCGCCAAGGCATTCCCCAACGGTGCTCCGCCGGACGTGATGGAGAAAGCACAGGCCTTCGAGACCGAGCTCACCGTCCTCAAGAAGGCCGCCGCCGGCGCCGAAGCCGCCAAGGTCCACATCCGCGAGGCCCGCGCTGCGGTCCAGGCCAAGCACGGCGAGCCCGCGCTCACCGCGCTCGAGGCGGCCATTAACACGCCCGACATTCCCCCCTGTCTCCGCGAGCAGGCCCAGTCGCTCTACGACGAGATCAAGGCCGACCTCGAGAAGCGGATGCTGCTGATCGACAAGGCCGTCGATGCGGCGAACAACCATTGCGACTACACCGGCGCGCTCAAGTACGGCGAGGAAGTCGAGGCCCAGGACGCCAATCTCTCCTGGGTGACCAAGGAGCTGCCGCGCATCAAGGACCTGGCGCGCCGCCAGAAGGCAGCACGGGATTTCGCAACCCAGGCGGAATCCAAAGCCCAGCAAGCCGAAGCACTCGCGCAGGACGGCGGCGACATGGCCCAGGCGAACGCGCTCTTCGACGAAGCGCTGCAGCTCGCCCAGCAGGCGCTCGCCGCGGCACCCGCGTGTGAGAAGGAAAACCTCAAGAGCCTGATGGATCTGCCGGGGCGCAAGGCCGCGCTCAGCAACCCGAAGGTCGATCAGTCGCTGGTGCTGCTGCTCGACACCAGCGGCAGCATGGCCGACAACAACAAAATGGTCAACGCCAAGGCGGCGGCGACCGACGCGGTAAAATCGCTCGGCCCCACCACCGAGGTGGCGTTGATCTCGTTCGATGGAGGGTGCGCCGGGGGCTGGCGCGTGGTGCAGGCCTTTACCACCAGCCACCAGAGCGTGATCAGCGCGATCGCGACCTTGAGCCCCGGCGGCGGCACCCCGACGGTGCCGGCCATCGGCTTCGCCCACGCGTATCTGGAGAAGAACGGCCGCGGCAAGGCCGGCCAGATCATGCTCATGACCGACGGCCAGAACGACTGCGGTTCCATGAGCGACGCGGGCGCCGGGTTACGGCGCAGCACCATGCCGGTGCGGATCGATGCGGTGGGTGTCGGGCTCGGCAACGACACGAAAGCGCAGCAGGATCTGGGCGATCTGGTACGCGCCGCCGGCAACGGCAATGCCTACAACGCCAACGACGCCAAGGAGCTGATCTCGGCGTTCCGGCGCGCCTTCATCACCAACCAGATCCGGCCCCGCGACCCCTTCGTCACCGGTGACGCCGGCCTAAAGCTCTCGCAGCTCTTCGCCGCCGCGGTCGAATTCCTCAAGCAGAACAACCTGCGTGGCGCGGTGGACCAGCTCAAGTCGGCCACGGATCAGTTCCCCAGCTCCTCCGCGGCGGCCTACAACGCGTCCCTCGCGTACGAAGCCTCGGGCCAGCCGCTCCAGGCGATGAACTATGCCAAGAAGTACCTGCAGCTCGCGCCCAACGCGTTCGACGCGGGCACGGTCGGCGCACGAATCGACATGCTGGAAAAAGAACAGGCCGCCAACCCGCGGGCGATCTACGCCCCGACCGATTGCAGCACGCTGTACAGCTGGGCCCAGCGGGAGAGCCGGGTGGGCGGCATGGATGCCGTGCGGAAGGCCAAGGTGTTCGACATTCTGACCACGGCGCAGCGGGGCGACTGCGCGGCGGCGCAGGCGGCCTACGACAAGTACACCCAGCAGTACAAGCGGCCCTAGACCGCCACGGTGAGCGTAGCGGTCAGCCCGGCAGCGACGCTGCCGGCCACCGTGGCGAGCTCGAGCGCCGAGCCGTCGCTGAAGACGTTGTCGGTCGCCAGAGAAACCTGCGAGAGGTTGGTCACGCTCGCTTCGTAGCCCGACGCGGCGTACACCTGGTCGCACGCGGACTTGGGCAGTGCGATCTGGGATGTGGCGATCTTGTTCGCGACGCTCCCCGCGGCCGCGAGGCTCGGGTACACCTCGAAATGAATGTGCGGCCAGCGTCCCGCATAACAGCCGGGGAAGATCGTGTTGAACGTCACGCGGCCGTTGGTGTCCGCTTCCTGCACCCCGCGCAGATAGTTCTGATTGGTCACGCCGGCCGAGTAGAGCGAGTAGCGTCCCTGCTTGTCGCAGTGCCACAGATACACCGCACGGGCGGCAAGGACGGCACAACTCGAGGCGGACACGAGGTTGAGCACCACGGTGAGTGGAACCCCATCCGCGGTCCCGCTCAGTCCGGCGAAGCTCGAGCGGATATCGGTGCGCACCACCCCGGTCTGATTCAAAACATTGGGACCGTTGGAGCCTTCGCCGGGGAAGGGGCCCGAGGTCTCCTCGGGAATCTTGCCGCAATTGGCGTTTCCATTGCCTGAATTATCGGTGCTCGCCGTGGCGGTGCACCCGAACACGGTCAGGGCGCCCAGGCTCGCCGCGAAGCGCAGCAGCTCGCGCCGGTCCATCGCCGCGCCGGTGGAACGCAGGTCTCGCAGCAGTCCGCCGAAATCGTCGTGGAGCATCGCGCTCTCCTTGCGTCGCAATTCTGTAGATGACACACTACTCGCCTCCAACCCTTAGATTCTAGCGCTGCGGCCTCTTCGGACCAGGGGGCATCCGTGACCAATTCTGCGGCCCTGCTCGTCATCGACGTGCAGCGGGGTCTCGACGATCCCTATTACGGCGTGCGCAACAACCCCGCGGCGGAACAGCGCATCGCCGAGCTGCTGGCAGCCTGGCGCGCGGCGGGCCGGCCGGTGCTCCACGCCCAGCACCTCTCCTTGCGGCCCGACTCTCCGCTCCGCGAAGACGCGCCCGGCAATGCGATCAAGCCCGAAGCGGCGCCCCTGCCCGGCGAGCCGGTCTTTCGCAAGCACGCGAACAGCGCCTTCATCGGCACCGATCTCGAGGCCCACCTTCGCGAGAAGGGCATCGAATCCCTCGTCATCGCGGGGCTCACCACCGACCACTGTGTCTCAACGACCGTGCGCATGGCCGCCAATCTCGGCTTCCGGGTGACGGTGGTCGAAGACGCCACGGCGACTTTCGACCGACGCGGCCCGGATGGCGCACACTATAGCGCCGACCTGATGCACCGTGCCGCGCTCGCCAGCCTGCACGCTGAATTTGCCACGGTGGAGAGCAGCAGCGAGCTGCTCGCCAAGTTGCCGATGCCCGGCTGATGGCTCTTCGCGTCGTTCGGCTCGGGACGCCGAGACAGCAGCGGGAGGGGCTGCGCGTGGGGACGGTGCGGCCGCCCCCGCCGGGGGTCCCGAAGACGCCCTTCCCCGGTGGAGAACTCCAACGACGCTTGGCCGCCGGACCTCAGGGACGGGGCCCCGCGAGCCGAACTCTACGCGCAAGCGAAGAGAATGCTGGGTGCGACGGTCGACGGCGGGGACAACACCATCCTCCGCCACGTCTCGGGAAAAACGCCGCGGAAGTACTCGGCGTTCGAGAAGCTGGCGCGGGATCCCCGAGCTTTCCGCGCCGCGCCCATCACGGTCGCGATGCGAAGGGGCGCGAATTCCGCCGG
>CAYNNS010000038.1:0-17020 GCA_964398345.1 uncultured Gemmatimonas sp.
CTTCACGGCCTGGACGGCAGGGTCGAGCCGGGTGAGTGCTTCGGGCTGCTCGGTCCAAACGGGGCGGGTAAGACCACCACGATCGGCACCCTGACCACACGGGTCCGGCCAAGCTCGGGAACCGCAGCCGTGGCGGGGATCGACGTCCAGGCCAATCCCGTCGCCGTCAAGCAGCGGATCGGCGTGGTGCCGCAGCGGCCCAACCCCGATCGCCAGCTCACCGCGATCCAGAACCTGCTGTTCCACGCCGCGTACTTCGGCATTCCGCGCCCGGTCTCGCTGCCGCGCGCCCAGGCGCTGCTCGACCAGCTCGAGATCGGCGACCGCGCCGACGCGAAGGTCGATCAGCTCTCCGGCGGCCAGCAGCAGCGCCTGATGATCGCGCGCGCGCTGATCCACGAGCCCGAGATCCTCTTCCTCGACGAGCCCACCGTCGGGCTCGACCCGCAGGCGCGGCTCGCGCTCTGGGACATCCTGATCTCGCTGCACCGGCAGGGCCGCACCATCATCATGACCACGCATTACATGGAAGAGGCCGATCGCCTCTGCGACCGGCTCGCCATCATCGACCACGGCAAGCTGCTCGCGCTCGACAGCCCCGCGGGCCTCAGGGCGCGGGCGCCGGGCGGCACCCTGATCGAAGTCACCTTCGATGGCGATGCCGCCGCCGTGCTGGCGCTGGTGCAGTCCAATCCCGCGCTCAACCGCGCCGCCGCGAAGGGCGCGCTGCTCAGCGCCTATGCCCAGCGCGCCGGCGAAATCATCGCCGACATCATCCGCGCCGCCGAGCAGGCCGGCCGCCAGCCGCTCGACATCCGGCTCGCCCCGCCGAGCCTGGAAACGCTGTTCGTCTCGCTCACGGGAAGGAAGCTCGATTGATCGCGTCCCCCTCCCCCTGGAAGGTCTTCCGCGCGCTGGTGCGCCGCGACCTGCACGTGGTTTCCCGGGAGCTGCCCTTCTTCCTGCTCCGCACCACGCTCCAGCCCATCATGTTCACCATCGTGTTCGGCTACCTGCTGCCGAAGATGGGCTTCGTCCAGCGCGGCTATACCGGTGCCCTGCTCCCCGGCATCCTCGGCGTGAGCCTCGCATTCGCGAGTGTCCAGGCGGTGGCGCTGCCGATGGTCGCGGACTTCGGCTGGACCAAGGAGATCGAGGACCGGCTGCTCGCTCCGGTGCCGAACTGGGTCGTGGCACTCGAGAAGATTCTCTCGGGCACGGTGCAGGGGATGATCGCCGCGCTCTTCGTGCTGCCGGTCGCGCGGCTCATCATGGGCCCGGTCCAGGCGCTCAGCGCCAGCAATATCGGCTTGATCGTGGGCATGACCTTTCTCGGCGCCTTCGCCTTCTCGGCGTTCGGCATGCTGCTCGGCACCGCGATCAAGGGCGAGCAGATCGGGCTCATGTTCGGGCTGATCGTCGCCCCGATGATCTTCTTCGGCTGTGCCTACTATCCCTGGCGCGCGCTCGCCGCGGCGCCCGTGGTGCAGTACCTCGTGCTGATCAACCCGCTGGTGTACGTCTCGGAAGGGATGCGGGGCGTGCTCACGCCAGCGCTGCCTCACATGTCGGTGCCCGTCGTGGCGGGCGCTCTCGTGCTGATCAGCGCCATCTTTCTGCTGCTGGGTCTGCGCACCTTCGACAAGCGTGCCGTGACATGAGAACGGCTCGATCCGGGTGGCTGGGACTGCTGGCGCTCCCGCTCTCGCTGCACGCCCAGAGCAACATCCGCTACGAGCTGACCTTCGATACGGTCACCGCCCGGCAGCGCTCGCTCCACGTCACGATGCGCTTCGACGTCGCCTCGACCGCGGCGGTGCAGGTTTCGCTCCCCGCCTGGACGCCCGGCGCCTACGAGATCAGCAACTACGCCCGCAAGGTCTCCAACTTCACTGCCACGAGCGCGGGACATCCCGCCGTCTGGGACAAGTCCGACTACGACACCTGGCGCATCCGGCCCGCCGCTGCCGGCGCGGTGGCGCTCGGCTTCGATTTCCTGGCGGATACGCTCGACAACGCCATGGCGTGGTCCAAGCCCGACTTTCTGCTGGTGAATGGGACCAACGTGCTGCCCTATCCCGAGGGCATCGGGCTGGGTTTCCCGGCACAGGTGACCGTGACGACCACCCCGGGCTGGCGGGTGCTCACCGGCATGCAACGCGCACCGCAGGGGGCCGACAGCTACCAGGCCGGCAACTATCACGACCTGGTCGACATGCCCTTTTTCATTGGGCGCTTCGATCTCGACAGCATGCAGATCGACGGCACCTGGCAGCGGCTCGCGTCGTACCCCGCCGGCCTGCTCAAGGGCGCTGCGCGCGATACCCTCTGGAAACAGCTCAAGGAATTCACCCCCGCCGAGGCGGCGGTGTTCGGCGAGACGCCGTGGAAGAATTACTCCACGATGCTGATCTTCGACCCGGGTTACGGCGGCGGCAGCGCGCTCGAGCACCAGAGCTCCCACGTCGGCATTTACACGCCCACGTTCATCGGCACCCCGCTGCTCGCGTCGATCACCGCGCACGAGATGTTCCATTCCTGGAACGTGAAGCGCCTGCGCCCCGCCGACATGGTGCCGTACCGCTATGACCAGCCCGAAGCGACCACCCTGCTCTGGGTGAGCGAAGGGATCACCGACTACTACGCCGACCTCTCCCTGGTGCGCGGCGGGGTGATCGATTCCACGGTGTTTCTGAGCGTCACCGACGGCAAGCGCCAGCACACCGACGAAACCGTGCCGGTGTCGCTCGAAGACGCCTCGCTCAGCACCTGGATCCACCCCACCGACGGCACCGCCGACATCTACTACGACAAGGGCTCGCTCGCCGGGTTACTGCTCGACATCCTGATCCGCGACGCGAGTGACAATCATCAGTCGCTCGACGCCGTGATGCGGGGCCTCTATCAGAGCGCCTACAAGGCGGGCAAGGGCTTCACGACCGCCGAGTGGTGGGCCGCGGTCAGCGCCGCCGCCGGGGGCAAGTCCTTCGCCGAGTTCGCTACCCGGTACGTGGAGGGGCGCGAGCCGTTCCCCTGGAGCAGCGTCGCCCCGCTGGCCGGCCTCCAGTACGTCGTCGACAGCAGCCAGGTGGTGCGCCTGGGGGTGAGCACCATCTCCGACAGCAATAAGGTGATCGTGACGGCCGTGACACCCGGCAGCGCGGCCGAGGCGGCCGGTGTCGAGCCGGGCGATCAGCTGGTCCGGATCGGTGACATCGATGTCAAGGACGAGAACTTCGGCGTGGTATTCCGCGCGCGCTATGCCAATGCGGTGGGGAACGTGATCGCGATCGTCGTCCGCCGTAATGCCGCCGACAAGATCCTCCAGGCGAAGGTCAAGCGGGAGCTGGTGGTGACGGCGCGGCTGTTCTACGACCCCCGCGCCGGAGCGAAGGCGGCTCGGGTGAGGCATGGGATCTTGAAGGGGGTAACAGAATAGTCGATTAGTCGATTAGTCGATTAGTCGAGCAGCAGAACCCACTAATCGCCTAATCGCCTAATCGCCTAATCGACTCTACTGCGGCTTCTTGCTCGTCCCTCCGTTCGCCAGCGCCAGCAGCTGCCGCTGCGTGGTGCCCCGCGCCAGCAGCTCCAGCGCCTTCCCCAGCTGCTCGTCGTTCTTGACGCTGCGGCGGAACGCGGTCGAGTCGCCGTACGCCGCGCTCGCCAGGTAGCGGTCCAGGTTGCGGTCGATGACGTTCCGGCCCGCCTCGAACTGCTCGCGGGTAATCTGGACTTTCGCCTTGACCAGGCGGTTGAAAACCTCGTCCCGCATGTCCTGGGTGATCGTAAAATCGGGCTTGAGCCTGGGCTTGAGCTCGAGTGCGTAATTGTAGAGCGTGATGTGCCAGGTCTGGATCATGGGAGCGATCGCCTTGCCGAGCTCCCGCTCTCCGGTACTCACCGTATCGGGATTCACGGTGAGGTCGGGCGTGATCCCACCGCCACCAAGGATCTTGCGGCCCGCGTCGGACTTGAACACGGGACGCTTATGGGTCGAGTCATTGCCCGCTTTGGCCGTGTCGTATTCCACGAACCGGTCATCCTCCAGCCGCTCGTGCTCCGCCTGGATCGAACGGCCGCTCGGCGTGTACCACTTGCCGGTGGTGAGCTTCACCGCCCAGCCGCCTTCCAGCGGGAAGAGCGTCTGCACCAGGCCCTTGCCGAACGAGGTCGTCCCGACCACCAGGGCGCGGTCGTGGTCCTGAAGCGACCCGGCGACGATCTCCGACGCCGATGCGGTATTGCCGTCCTCCAGCACCACCAGCGGCAGCGAGTCCACCAGCGGCGTCGGCCGGTTGGCGGTGTAGACCTCCGGATCCCGGCCGCGATGCCGCACGCTCGAGATCTCCTCGCCGGCGTGCAGGAAGAGGTTGCTGATGTCGAGCGCCTGGTCGAGTGACCCTCCGCCGTTGCCGCGCAGGTCGAGCACGAACGAGCGCGCGCCGCGGCTCTTCAGATCGAGCAGCGCCCGGGCCACATCCTCCGAGGCGGCGTCGTTGAACGCCTGCAGCGGGATGTAGCCGACGCTGCCGTCCAGCACCAGCGTGAACGGCACCGCCGGCACCCTGATGACCGCGCGGACGAATTTGCCCTTGATCGGCTGCATGACACCCTGGCGGCGCACCGTCACTTCGACGCTGGTGCCGGGCTGCCCGATCAGCCGGGCGGACACCTGATCGGTGCGCCAGCCGATGACCGAGCTGGTGTCGACCATGATGATGTGATCGCCGGGCTGCAATCCGCCCATGGCGGCGGGGGTATTCGGAAACACGCGCGCGATGACGATCTGGTCGTCCTGGGGCTCGATCGACATGCCGAGCCCGGCGTAGTTGTTCCGCAGCGTATTGCGCTGGAATGACGCGAGCTCGTCGGGAGAATAGAGATCGGCGTAGGGGTCCTTGAGATTCTTGACCAGTCCGCGCGCGGCCTTCTCATAAATGGCGCTGCGGCCCAGGGAATCGACGGCGTTGTCCTCGATGCGCTGCAGCACCTGCGCGAACAGCCGGGCGCCGTCCACCGTCTGCTTGTTCTGCCGGAAGAACGCCCCAGCGGCCAGAGGAAGGGCGAGCAGGACGGCCACGATTGCGACGCGACGCATGCGCATACCACGCGACTCCAGGACCTTAGGACGACGGCGCGACGGCGCCGGAATGGCGCCGTCGCGTGACTCGTAGGTTAATGAGAATACGGGGGTTTCGCCACTGACTAATGCTTTTCGGTCAGGATCTCCTCGAAGAGCTTGATCACCCGCGGATCGTCGGACTGGCCCAGCCAGAAAATCGCCTTGCGCCGGACCTGGGGATCCTGATTGGTCTTCGCCAGGCGGATCAGGACCGGGACGCCCTGGTCGTGGGGCAGCTGGGACAGCGCAAAGACCGCCTGATCGCGCACCTCGTGGTCTGCACCCTGCGATTCCGCGAGGTCGGTGAGCCCCTTGGTGGCCTCGTCGCTCGCGACCTGGCTCAGCCAGAACACCGCATTGCGGCGCACGCTCTTGTAGAGCTCGTCGTTCTTGGCGATCGCGAGAAGCTCGGGCCACACCACGGCGCTGTCGGCGATGATGGCTCCGAAGACCGCGTTTTCCGCACGCCGCTCTCGTGCCGCGACATCGAGCAGCGCCTTGGCCGCCGCGGGTGCCGCCACCATGCCGAGGTCTACCGTTTCGCCGTCCGGCGCGCCCCATTCCCCGCCGACGTAGAGCCGCATCCGGGTGACTGAGCCGTCGTCCTTTATGAACGCCACCCGCGCCGGCCCCGGCTCGCACGGGCGATCGCGCCAGCCGCGGCCGTAGCTGCGCGAATTCCCGTTGTCGTTGAACGTCATGTAGTTGTTCTCGCCGCGGGTGCGGTCGCGGACGAAGGTCTCGCCGTCGCCGCAGATCCCCTCCTTCACGCCGTAGCTCAGCCGGACGGTGCCGTTCTTCACGCTGCGGATCCGGTCGGCGAGTGTGCTCTGCGCCGGGGCCAGCGAGCACCCGAACAGCAGCAGCGCTGCGCCGGCGAGCAGCGGCCGCGGGCTCACGGCTTCCTCGGGTTTTCCAGCAGGCTCGCGATGAACTCGGGTACCCGCGGGTCATTGGACTGGCCCAGCCAGAAGATCGCTTTCTTCTGCAGCTCGGCATCCTTCTCGGTACGCGCGATCTGCATCAGGCGGTCGACCGCGGACTTCTCGCTGCGCTGCGAGTACACGAAGATCAGCTGCTCCTTCATCTCGCGGCTCGGCATCCGGTCGTACAGCGTGGCGAGCTCGCTCATCGGATAGTTGCTCTGGCCCACCCAGAAGAGCGCCTTCTTGCGCAGCTCGATGTTCTCGTTGACGTCGCTAGCCACACCGAGCAGCCACTCCGAGCTTTCCCGGCCCTCGATCTGCGAAATCGAGAAGAGGATCTTGTCGCGCAGGTTCTCGGCCTTGAGCTGGCCATAGAGCGTCTTGAGGAAGCCCATACGATCGGGATCATTGCCCTGGCCGATCCAGAAGATCGCATTCTCACGCAGCTCGTCGGAGGCCGAGCTGCGCAGCGCGAAGTCCCGCAGGGCCTGGCGCGCTTTGGGCGACTCCTGCTGCGAGAGCGCGAAGATCGCCTTGCCCTGCAGCACCGGGTCGGTCGCGCTCCGGAGGATCGAATCGAGTGCCGCGACTGCGCTCGGCGAATTCACCTGGGAGAGCCACCACACCGCCTGTTCCCGGACTTCCGAGTCGGGGTCGCTGCGCGCCGCGTCGAGCAGGATCTGCTCTGCTTCGCGGCCATTCTGCTGTGAGACGATGAAGACCGCCTTGCGCCGCAGGCACTCCGAGCCTTCGTCGCGCCGGGCCAGCACCCGCCGGAGGATCGGCAGCGCCTTCTCGGAATCCATCTGCTGCAGTGCGTTGAGCGCCGCGGTCTGCACGTCGTCGTCGCCTCCGCACTTGTCCTTGCTGCGACTTCTTCCTGGCCGCAGCGTCGTGACGACGACCGGCGCCGAGGGCGTTCCCGGCGCTGCCGACGCAATCCCACCGCCCGGGGGAATCGGCGGCCCCGCCGTGATGGCCACGCTGGTAATCTCCTCGGCGGAGGGAGCGTCGCCGCTCTTGGCGAGCCGGCCGCGAATCCGCGTTGCCAGAACATCGGCGTCGCCCCGCGTGCTCGCGCGCGGTGCTTTTTCCTTCTGTCGCGCTAGAATGTCGAGCGCGCGCTTCAGCGACTCGTCGTTGTCGCGGTGGGAGAGCGCGTAGGCCTGCCAGTAGTACGCGTCCCCCGCGTAGCTCGAGCGGGGATACTTCGTGTAGATCTGTCCGAACAGATCGGCGGCACTGGTGTACCGCTGACGATTGAGTGCCGAGCGGGCATCGCGGTAGAGCTGATCGGCGGGATCGGTCTGGGCCCAGGCTTCGGGAGGCGTCTGCACGAAGTCGGCGGCGTCCCAGTCATCCCAATCGAAGGCGGCCGCGAGCGCCGGCCCCACGTGGGCGAGTGCCGGTCCGATGCCGGCCAGAGCGGGGCGAATGCTGGCCATCGCGGGGCCGACGTTCTCGAGCGCCACCTGGGCGCGGATCAGGTCGCCGTGCATCCGGGCGAGCGCCGGTCCCGTTGCGACGATCGCGGTGTGGGCCCGCGCCGTCGCGCTCGCGACCACGGGACCGACCCAGCTGAGATCGGGGATGTAGACTCGGGCGGTGCTGGCCACCTGGGCGGCCAGCGCAACGGGGACCGCGGCGAGAACGACGAGCAAACGACCGGTGCAGCGCATCGCAGACTCCTTACATGCGGGTGGCGGGACCGGCGGGAATCGCATTGCGAATCCGGGCCCGCAGGTTGTTTTGAGCGAGACCGTCGGCGATGAAACCGAGGTCCTCGCGGCGATCCTTGGGATCGAGCGTGGCGATCTGGACCAGCACCAGCTCGAGGTCCTGCAGCAGCTTCTTGGTCGGCGCGTCGGTGAGCCGCCTGGAATCCAGCAGCAGCCGCGTCGTGGTCAGCAGCTCGCGCGCCTGCCCGATGAAGTCCTGGGCGGCGTTCCGGGTGCTGAACTCGGTGAGGAAACTCTCGACCTGGCCGAGGTGCTGGACCGTGGCGAGCTGCGTCGCGACCTCGCCCTTCTCCTGCTGCGTCGGTGCCATGCCCGGAGGGTTCGTCGAGGTCACGGTCCCCGGGTTCGCGGCCATGGGAACGGCCGGGTTATGCGGCACCGTGAGCCGGCCGATGGCGACGCCGATCGCGAGCAGGGCGGCGATGCCGATCCAGAGGGGCAGGCGGGCGGAGGGCCGGAGGGGCAGGAGCTTCCCCGCCTGTTCCTTCTGCCCCTCCGCCCCTCCGCCCCCCTGCCTCGCCGCCGAGATCTTCGCCCACAGCTCGGCCTTCGGAGCTTCCGGCGGCCTGTTGTAGTCCTGCGCCGCGTCGCGCAGCAGAGTGTCCAGCTTGTCTTCGCGTTCGTCCATCATGATGTCAGATCTCCTGCAAAGGCGGCGAGCTCCCGGCGCAGCTTGGCGCGCGCCCGGCTCAGTTGTGCTTTGGAGGTGCCGTCCTGGATCCCCAGAGCTTCGCCGATCTCCTCGTGGGTGTAGCCCTCGACGTCGTGCATCAGGAACACGGTGCGATACCCCTCGGGCAGCGCCTCGATCGCGGCGCTGAGCTTGAGCTTGAGATCGGGATCGACCTGTCGGGTTGTTGCGGCCACGGGCTCGGCATGCTCCAGTTCGATTTCCCGGCTTCTCAGCCGGCGCACCTTCCGTTGTCCGTTGTAGACCACCGAGATGGCGATTGCGGTGATCCAGGTCGAAAGCGCCGATTCGCCGCGGAAGCTCGCGAGGCGGTCGAAGGCGCGAATGAACGTGTCCTGCGTGTAATCACTCGCCAGTTCGGCATCGCCCACCATGCGGTAGACCAGGCGATACACCCGGTCCACGTTCGCATCGTACAGCTCGCGCTCGGCCTGTGGGTCGCCGGCCAGCACACGGGCGACGAGGTCTTTCTTTTCCACGCACTCCCCGGGGCTCGCGAAGGTCGACCCTTATTCTGAGCGATGGGACAGTGGCGCGCCAGAAAGGGTTTGCTGAAGGGGGGCAGAGGGTAAGAGGGTAAGAGGGTAGGAGGGTAAGAGGGACGGAGGGTCAGAGGGACCGTACAGCCAGTCGGGTTGGCCGACTCATCTTTCCCTCCTTCCCTCTTTCCCTCTTTCCCTCTTTAATAACTGAATCATTTATTATTATTTTAATGCCCCGCCGCCGCCCCCACAACCGCCTCGACGTCATTGCCGACGCCGCTACCGAAGTCTTCATCAGGCAAGGCTTTGCCAAAGCCGGGGTAGCCCAGATCGCGCACGCGGCGAAGGTTGGACCCGGCACCATCTACTTGTACGTCGCGAGCAAGGATGCCCTGTTCGACCTGGCTATCCGCCGGGCGCTCGAGGACCCGACCGTCTGGACTATGGCATTGCCCCATCCCGCCCCGGCGCATGGAGCCGTCGCCGATGCCGTGTGGCGCTGCCTCCAGAACGCCTCGCATTTCCCGCAGCTCTGGCTGGCGGCGGATTCCCCTCCACCCGAAGCCATTCACAAAGAGGCGGAGGGGATTGTGGCGGAGCTCTACACCTGGCTGCATCGCTACCGCCGGGCCATCAAGCTCGCTGAGCGCTGTGCCGGGGAGTGGCCCGACGTCGCCCAGCTGTTCCAGCGCCGCTTCTGGCGCGGAGGGATCCGGCGCGTGGGAGAGTATCTTGCACGACGGATGCGCGAAGGCGCGCTGCCCCGCCGGCGCGATCCCGTCGCGGCCGCACACCTGCTGGTCGAGTCGCTCGCCTGGATGGCGGTGCATCGTCACTGGTCCACGGAGGGCGCCGAGCTCGCGGAGGAGGCCGCCGCGGACACCACGCAGCACATGCTGCTCGCCGCTCTGCTGGGGTGACCATGGATCTCGCGTCGGCGTTTCTGGACCAATCGCGCGAATACCTGAGCGCGCACTATCTGCCCAAGATCCGCGCCGCGGTCGAGTCGCTCGACGAGACGGACCTCTGGTGGCGTCCCAACGAGAGCTCCAACAGCATCGGCAATCTGATGCTGCATCTGGCGGGCAACCTGCGGCAGTGGGTGGTGAGCGGTCTGGGCGGGGCGCCCGACCGGCGCGACCGCGACGCCGAGTTCGCCCGGCGGGAGCCCCTCACCCGCGTCCAGCTGCTCGCGACCCTGACCGCCGTGGTCGCGGACGCCGACGCGGTCATCGCCGGCAGCGCGGCGCTCCTGGGCGAGCGCCGGCCGGTCCAGGGCCGCGACGTCACCGGCTTCGAGGTGATCTACCACGTGGTGGAGCACTTCGGGATGCACACCGGCCAGATCCTCTACATCGCCAAGCTGCGCGGCGGGCGGGACCTGGGCTTCTATCGGAACGAGGCAGGCATTGTCCGGCCCGCCTGGCCCGGACACCCCACGGCAGGGAGTGCCTAACCCGCTACGGCACTGCGCTCCAGGTGCGGCCCAGCCGGACCAGCAGCCCCGCATACAGCGCGATACCGTCCCACAGGTTCTGCAGCCGCATGTTCTCGTTCTCGGCGTGCTGGTTGTTGTCGTGGTTCGAGATCGGCACGCCGATCAGCGGGACGCCGGTCACCTCGTGGAAGACGTAGGAACCGTCGCTGCCCCCGCTCGAGGGGATCGTGATCAGCCGCGTCGGGATGCTCTGCTGGACCGCCGCGATCACCGCCCGCACCGCAGGGGCATCGAGCGGCGCGCGGTAGGCGGGATAGCCGTCGCTGAATACCGCCTTGATGACCTTGGGATGCGCGCGCCGGGTCGCGGAATCCGGATCGTTGCTCACCACGAACCAGCCCTGCGACCGCAGGTGATCCAGGATCAGCTCCCGGATCCGCTCGGGCCGCTGGTCCGGCACCATCCGGAGGTCCAGAAACGCCGTCGCCTCCGGCACGATCACGTTGGCGGCGGTGGTTCCGGTGCGTCCTCCCGAGAGTCCGCTCAGGTTGATGGCGGGCAGCAGGATCCGCTCGGCCAGCGCGGCCGGTGCGCCTTCGCTGCGGCCCAGCCGGAGCTCGCCCAGCAGCTGGTCCTCCACGGCCGGCACGGTCGCCAGCGCGGCTCGCTCCGCCGGCCCGATCGGGCGGACCTCGTCGAGGTAGTGCGGGATCAGGATGCGGCCTTCGTCATCGCGCAACGACGCGAGCAGGTGGACCAGCAGCATGTCCGGGTTAGGTGCCCAGTTGCCGTAGTGGCCGCTGTGCAGCGGGCGAGCCGGCCCGTACACCGTGAGCTGCAGCCCCATGTCGCCCCGCACCCCGAACGACAGCAGCTGCTGCCGGGTCTGGTGCACCGGGCCGTCGCCCATCAGCCAGACGTCCGCCTTGAGAGTCTCCTTGTGACGGGTGAGCATGTCGCGCAGATGGCGTGACCCGGCTTCCTCCTCGCCTTCATAGAAGAATTTCAGGTTGACCGTCGGAGCGAGTCCCAGCGCGCGCAACGCGTCGAGCGCGCTGAGCTGCGCGAGGATCGAGCCCTTGTCGTCGCCGGTCGAGCGGGCGTAGAGCCGCCACTCGGGATCGAAGCGCATCCCCGCGGCGGGGAAGGGGATCTCCTTGCCTCCCGCGAAGAGGGCGCGGTCCCGCAGCACCGTCTGCCAGGGCGGCGTCACCCAGCGCGCGGTGTCCACCGGCTGCCCGTCGTAATGGGCATAGAGAATCACCGTGTGCGTCGCGCCGGGAACCGCCAGCTCGCCGAACACGGCCGGCGGTGAGCCCGGCGCTTCGAGCAGGCGCGCGGCGACGCCCCGGCGCTCCAGCATGCGGAGCAGCGCGGCCGCATTGCGCCGGATGTTCACGCTGTCGGAAGCCAGGTTGGGCAGCTGGAGCAGGTCGACATATTCGCGGAACACGTCGGCTTCGTGCGCGGCGCGCCAGGCGTCGACCTTCGCGCGCAGCGAGGTATCGGCCTGTTGCGTCGCGAGCAGGAGCATCAGGAAGAGCGGCATGGCGTATCTTCCACCGCACGTCTTCGCATTGCAAGAGGAGTCCATGCCCCCGCCCCCCCGCGCCGAAGAAACGCTCGATCCCGCCGACTGGGAAGAACTCCGCGCCCACGGGCACCGCGTGCTGGATGAGCTGCTCGACTGGCTGCGCACCCTGCGGGAGCGCCCGGTCTGGCAGCCGGTGCCCGACGCCGTGCGCTCGGCGCTGGCGCAACCCGCGCCGCGCGAGGGGCTGGGGCTGGCCGGCGCCTGGCAGGAATTCCAGCGCCAGGTGCTGCCCTATCCCTGGGGCAACGTGCACCCGCGCTTCTGGGGCTGGGTCAACGGTACCGGCACGCCGAGCGCCGCGCTGGCGGAGCTGGCGACGGCGGTGCTCAACACCAACGCCGGCGGCGGCCACCAGGCTGCGCCGTACGTCGAGCGCCAGGTCATCGACTGGTGCAAGAGCCTGCTGGGGTTCCCCGCGGCGGCGAGCGGGGTGCTGGTCACCGGCGGTTCGGTGGCGAACCTCGTGGCGCTCGCCGCCGCCCGCGACGCCGCCGACCGCGAGATCGTGACGCGCGGCGTCTCCAGCAACGCCGGTCCGCTCACGCTCTATGCGTCGACCGAGACCCACAACTCCGTCGACAAGGCCGTTCGCTTGCTCGGACTCGGCCACGAGAACCTGCGCAAGATCCCGGTCGCGGCGGATTTCCGGATTGATCTGGAGGTCCTGCGCCGAACTCTCGAGGACGATCGTGCCGCGGGGCGGCGCCCCTGCTGTGTGGTCGGCAACGCCGGCACGGTCAACACCGGCGCCATCGACGACCTCGCGGCGCTCGCCGAACTCTGCGCCGCGGAACGGCTCTGGTTCCACGTGGATGGCGCGTTCGGGGCGCTCGCCGCGCTCTCCGAAACGCTGCGCCCGCTGGTCGCCGCCCAGGCCCGGGCCGATTCGCTGGCGTTCGACCTGCACAAGTGGATGTACCTGCCCTACGACGTCGGCTGCGTGTTAGTGCGGGATCCCGAGGCGCACCGCCGCCCCTTCGCGACCCAGGCGAGCTACCTGGCGCGGCTCGAGCGCGGCGCCGCCCCCAACGATCATGATCCCGGCTCGCTGGGGCCCGAGCTGTCCCGCGAGTTCCGCGGGCTCAAGGTCTGGCTGCTGCTCCAGGAGCATGGGGTCGCGAAGTTCGGCCGGCTGATCGAGCAGAACGTGGCCCAGGCGAAATACCTCGCCGGGCTCGTCCATCGCCACAGCGAGCTCGAGCTGCTCGCCCCGGTGCCGCTCAACATCGTCTGTCTGCGCTATCACAAGGGAGGTGGGAGGGGGGAGGAGGGCGGCGAGCGTCTCAATGCGCTCAACCGCGAGATCCTGATGCGTATCCAGGAGCGCGGCATCGCGGTGCCATCGGCCACGCAGCTCAGCGACAAGTTCGCCATCCGGGTGGCCATCACCAATCACCGCACAGTGACTGCGGACCTCGATCTCTTTGCCGAGCAGGTGGCGGAGATCGGGCGGGAAGTGAGCGCCGAGCTGCGCTAAGCTGGCGGCCCTTCCCGGCGACGGCTACGTTATCCGGGCTCGCGACCCCCTCCACGACGCGGGAAACTCCATGGCCCCCGCCGCTTCCGAAAAATCCCGCGCCGTCGCGCTGGCGCTCTGCATCCCGCTCGGCGTCTTCGGGGCCCATCGCTTCTATGTCGGCAAGATCGGCACCGGGTTGTTGCAGCTCTGTACCTTCGGCGGACTGGGCCTCTGGTGGCTGTATGACCTGATCACGATCGCGAGCGGCGAATTCCGCGACGTCGACGGCCTGCGCGTCAAGCACTGGGATCCCTCCGAGGCCGCGGCGCTCGCGCCCGGCGTGCCGCACGAGCTGCTCGATGAGATCGAGTCGCTCCGCCAGGAAGTGGCGGAGCTCGCCGAGCGGGTCGATTTCACCGAGCGTCTGCTCGCCGATCCCGGCCGCCGGAGTCCTCCGTCCGCAGCCTCCTGACGCCCGGCGCCATGTTGCTCGAGCGGGTTACGCGGGCGCTCGCCCCCGACTACGAGATTCTGCAGGAAGTGGCCGGCGGCGGCATGGGCATCGTCTATGCCGCCCGGCAGCGCCGGCTCGATCGCAAGGTCGCGGTCAAGATCCTCCGTCCCGAGCACGCGACGGCGATCGCGGTGGAGCGCTTTCTGGCCGAGGGTCGTCTGCTGGCCCGGCTGGCGCACCCCAACATCATTCCGGTGTACGACGCCGGCGAAGCCGACGGGCTGCTCTACTACGTCATGGAGTACGTGGAGGGCGAAACCCTCGCCGAGCGGCTGACGCAGGGCCCGCTCACCGCCGAGGCCGCCGTGGCCCTAACCCGCGATCTCCTCGCCGCGCTGGCGGCGGCCCACGCCCTCGGCGTCGTCCATCGCGACGTCAAGCCCGCCAACATCTTCCTGCGCCAGGGCCGCGCCCTGCTCGGCGACTTCGGGATCGCGCGCTGGCGCCCGGCGCAGGGGCGCGAGTACACCACCCCCGGCGAGGTCATCGGCACGCCGGAGTACATGTCGCCCGAGCAGCGCGATGGCCAGCCCGCCACCACCCGGACCGACATCTATGCCGCGGGGCTCGTCATCTGGGAAGCGTGCAGCGGGGTGCGCTGGCCCTTCTATCAGGACCCGGCCAAGGCGGACTGGAGCAAGCTGCCGCCCGAGCTTGCCGGTCCGGTGCGGCGCGCGCTGGCGCTCGAGCCGGAGGCGCGCTGGGACAACGCGACGGCACTTGCCGCGGCGATCAGCAGCCGCCGACGGGTATCCGCCCGAGCCCTGGCCCTCGCGGCGGTGCTGCTGATGGGCCTGGGCGCCGCGGGTTATTGGCTCCTGCGCCCCTCGCCGGTCCCCGCCCCGGGGGTCCGCATCGCGGTGGAGCGCTTCGCGGGAGTGAGCGCGGCGTTGGGGGACTCGCTCGCGGAGGCCCTGCGGGAGGAGCTGCGCGGCCCCGATTTCAGCATCGTGTCCACCGGTGAAACCGACCCGGCCGTACTGCGACTCGGGGGTACGGTCACCCGCACGACGGGCGGCTTCACCCTCGCCCTGGCGGATCGTGGCGCGACCAACGGAGGCACGCCGCTCGCGGTGCCGTCGCGTCAGGCCCCGGCGGAAGCCTGGCGGGCCGCAGTCGACACGCTCGCCACCGATGTCATCGCGCAGCTCTGGCAGCGGGAGGACGGTTCCCTGCCTACCGGGGCGCTGCCGGGGAGCAACCAGGGCAAGCGCCTTTTTTTCCATGCCGAGAAGCTCTGGTCCCGCGCCAACTGGGAAGCCGCCGATACCGCCTATCGCACGGCGGTGCTCGCCGACTCGAGCTGCGCGCTGTGCGACTTCCGGCTGCTCGACATCGCGCGCTGGCTCGGCGAGAACCAGGACACCTCCCGCCTGCGGCGGTTGCAGGGGCAGGAAGACCGCTTCAGCCCCGTGTATCAGTCGCTGATTCAGGCGATGGCGACTCCGCTCCCAGCGCGGATCGACATTCTGCGGCACGCGGTCGAGATCGGCCAGGGATTCTACCTCGCGCAGTTCGCCCTCGCCGACGAGCTGCTGCACCGCGGTGCACTCTACGGCCACCCGCGCCTCGAGGCCGCCGCGCCGTTCGCGAGTACCGTCACCCTCGCGCCCCGCTTCGACCCCGGCTGGGAACACCTCGCGCTGTTCGAGATTCTCCAGGGCGATCGCCCGAACGCGGAACGCGCCCTCGCCACGCTCGACTCGTCGCCCGCGGGGAGCCGGTTCTCCGCCGCGTTCCGCCTGCTGCTCAAGCTGGGTTATTCCTGGCGCTTTCTCGATAGCAGCCTCGCCGGCCGGATCACCCGTCAGGCCCTCGGCGCCGCGGGTGTGGCAGGCAATCCCGACGCGGCGGCGGGCGCGCGACTGTTGCTCATGCTGGACGCGCCGGCCGGCGCGCTCGAGCTGGGACGGCTGTTGAGCGGGTTAGGGGACCCCAATGCCCGGCGCGGCGGCCTCCTGGGCACGCTCACCGGGGCGGCCGCGCTGGGCCGCCTCGATTCGGTGCGCGCGACCGGTGTCGCGCTGCACAAGCAGGGCTACGACGCCGAAGCGCTGCTCGCTCTCGAGCTCGAGGCCGTGCTGCGCAGCTTCGACCCCGACCCGGCGCTCAGCCGTGATGCCGGACTCGTCCAGGCGCTCCAGACCGGATTCGCCGCCGGCAGCCCCCGGGCCGCCTGGACCCTGGGGCTGCTCGCGCTGCGCTCCGGACAATCCGGGTTGCTCGACAGCGCTCGCAAGACCCTGCAACGCGCCGCCGCGCCCGCCTCCTTCACCGCGCTGCTGGAGGCGGCCTCCCGCTTGCATGCCGGCGATCCCGGCGCGGCGCTGCAACGACTGCCGACCCTGCCTCCGCTGGAAGCCGAAGCTGATTACGACGACCCCCTGCTGGATGCGGTTACGCGCCTGGTGCGCAGCGAGGCGGAGATCGCGCAGCGTCACCTGCCCCAGGCGGCAGCGACCCTGCTTTGGCAGGAGCACGTCCAGATCACGGGTCACCTGATCGGTCCTCCCCAGGCAGGCGAGATGGCCTGGGCCCTCGGCACTCTGGTGCGCTGGCGGCGGGCGCGGCTGCTCGATAGCACCGATCCGGGGACCGCCGAGCACTGTAGCCTGTACCACGGGGTGGCGCGGCTCTGGCACGGCGCGCCGGCACCCTTCGGCGC
Source organism: uncultured Gemmatimonas sp. (assembly GCA_964398345.1). GTDB lineage: Bacteria > Gemmatimonadota > Gemmatimonadetes > Gemmatimonadales > GWC2-71-9 > JABFSM01. The sequence goes on from CAYNNS010000038.1 coordinate 16,634, forward strand.
CCGCGCAGACTCCGCGGACGCGGCGGCGCGCCGGCTGGGGTGCTCCGCGTGATCGTGTGCCGGGTGCTCGGGCCGGTCAGTCTGGAGCTGGATGGCGGACCGGCGCCGCCGGAGCTGCTCTGGCGCAAGCATCTCGCGCTGCTGGTCTATCTCGCGCGTTCCCCCAAGCGGACCCGCACGCGGGAGCATCTCTGCGGGTTACTGTGGCCCGAGAAGGACGACGCCGCGGCGCGCCATTCGCTCAACGAGGCGCTCCGGGTGCTGCGCCGCGCGACCGGCGCGGCGCTCGAGTCCGACGCCGGTCAGGTGCGGCTGCCCGAGTCTGCCGTTGTTCTCGACGCCGACCTGCTGGAACAGCGCGTCGCCGCCGGGGACTGGCCGGCCGCC
>CAYNNS010000039.1:0-631 GCA_964398345.1 uncultured Gemmatimonas sp.
GGAACCGCGCTATAATACGGCATGGCGCGCCGTTCTGGAGTGTAACTCGCATGGGCTTCCGGAGATTCAGCGATCGCGACAAGCAAGAATGGGAAATCCGGGACGTGTCCCGCGCGCGCTGGGAGCTGAGCCCCGCCGGAGATAACCCGCACGCCTCCCGCTGGGTGGAACCCCCGGGCTACGAGCAAGACCCCTACGAGCTGAGTCAGGAAGAGCTCCAGCGGCTGCTCGATGCCAGCGCCCCGCTCACCAAGCGCTCGATCAAGAATCCCTTCGGTGACCCATGAGGCGGGTTGCCCTGACGGCCGCATTGACTCCCTGCCTGCTGCCGCTCGCGGCCGCCGCCCAGGGCCGTGTGCATCAGCTCCCCGTGACGCCGCACACCGTGGCGTGGGGGTACTACTGGTCGGCGGCCAAGCCCGCGCTCCGGATCGCCTCGGGCGACATCATCGAGGTCGAAACGCTGCTCACCAATTCGCCCACCCGGCTGGAAGCGGCGGGCCTTCCCGCCTCCCAGGTCGAACGCTCGCTGCGCACGGTCTACGACTCGGTCACCGACAAGGGTCCCGGGGGGCACATCCTCACCGGGCCGGTCTATATCGAAGGCGCCGAGCCGGGCGATGTCCTCGAG
>CAYNNS010000039.1:641-16718 GCA_964398345.1 uncultured Gemmatimonas sp.
GGTGGGGACTCGAAATGGGACCCGGGGGGACAATTCCTCACCGGCCGGGTGTATTCGGAAGGGGCCGGGCCGGGGATGGCCCGCGGGGTAAGGATCCTGGAAATCAAGCTGGCGATCCCCTACGGCTACAACGGCTGCAGCGGATTTCTCCGGGAACTCTGCGCGGAGCCGCGCACCCGGATCATTCCGCTCGATGCCAAGCACCTGAAGGCCGACCTCGGCAACGGCATCGTGGTCCCGCTCAAGCCGTTCTTCGGCAGCATGGGGGTCGCCCCGCCGGCCGACTCGGGGCGGCTGAGCAGTAACCCGCCCGGAATTCACGCGGGAAACCTGGACAACAAAGAGCTCGTCGCCGGGACCACCCTGTTCATCCCGGTGCACGCGCCGGGGGCGCTCTTCGAGATCGGCGACGGCCACGCGGCCCAGGGCGACGGGGAGGTGGATCAGACCGCGATCGAGACGTCGCTGCGCGGCCGGCTGCAGCTCATCGTGCGCAAGGATCTCAAGCTCACCTGGCCCCGCGGCGAGACCCCGACCCACATCATCACCATGGGCACCGACACCAGCCTCACGATGGCGACCCGCATCGCGGTGCGCGAGATGGTGGCCTATCTGATGACCGCCAAGTCGCTGCCGCAGGTCGAGGCCTATCGCCTCGCGAGCATCGCGGCGGACCTGCGGATTACCGAGCTGGTGGATGGCCGGGTCGGCGTGCACATGATGATCGCGAAGGCGGTGCTCGGCCTGAAGTGAAAGGAGCGTCGCAACCCGTGTTCCTCAGCAACCCCAAGGCGCAGACCAAGTACGACGTGATCGTGGTTGGCTCGGGCGCCGGCGGCGGCATGGCGGCGTACCAATTGGCGGTGGCGGGCCTCAAAGTGCTGGTGCTCGAGGCGGGCCGCCGCTACGACCCCGTCACCGAAACCCCGATGTTTCAGCTGCCCAAGGACGCCCCGCTCCGGGGCGGCGGCACCCGCGAGAAGCCCTTCGGTTTCTACGACGCCACCGTCGACGGAGGCTGGGAAGTGCCCGGCGAGCCGTACACCACGGCTCCGGGCAGCGAGTTTCGCTGGTGGCGGGCCCGGATGCTGGGCGGACGGACCAACCACTGGGGCCGGATCTCGCTCCGGATGGGACCATACGACTTCAAACCGAAGACCCGCGACGGCCTCGGCGCGGACTGGCCGCTGGGCTACGACGACCTGGCGCCGTACTACGACAAGACCGAAATGCTGGTCGGCGTGTACGGCGACAACAATGGACTGGAGAACACCCCGGACTCCTCGCCAGGCGTGCTGTTGCCGCCGCCGGCGGCCCGCCCCTCCGAGCTGCTGACCGAGAAGGCCTGCAAGCCGCTCGGCATTCCGGTCATCCCGGCCCATCGCGCGGTGCTCAGTGTACGCCAGGATGCCAACGTGCTACCCGGCAAGCTGCACCCCGACAACGCGCTGGCGCGCCGGGTACTGGCGGAATCGATGCGCAGCCGGCAGGCCTGCTTCTGGGCGACGGAATGCGGTCGGGGCTGCGCCATCAAGGCGAACTTCCAGTCCACCACGGTCCTGCTGCCACCCGCGCTGGCGACGGGGAACTGCGACATCGTACCGGATGCGATGGTGCGCGAAATCACCGTCGGCCCCGACGGCCGGGCGACGGGCGTGAGCTACATCGACAAGCGCACCCGTAGCGACCGCCATGTCACCGCGCGGGTGGTGGTGCTCGCCGCGAGCGCCTGCGAAACCGCGCGCATCCTGCTCAATTCCAAGAGCAGCCAGTTCCCGCACGGCGTGGCGAACGAGAGCGGGTTAGTCGGCAAGTACCTGATGGACACGGTGGGCGCGGGCATCGGAGGCCAGGTCCCGGCGCTCGAGAATCTGCCGCCCCATCACTACGAGGGCGCGGGCGGCATTCACCGGTACATGCCGTGGTGGCTCTACCAGCAGCAGGCCGCGGGCAAGCTCGGCTTTGCGCGCGGCTACCACGTGGAGTTCGGCGGGGGGAAGGGGATGCCCGGCCCGGGGATCTTCGGAGGTCTGGAGAACTACACCAGGGGCGCGTACGGCCCGCGCTTCAAGGCGGAAGCGCGGCGCTACTACGGCTCGTTCGTCTTCTTCGACGGCCGTGGCGAGATGATCCCCAACGACGACTGTTACTGCGAGCTCGATCCCGATGTGGTGGACCAGTGGGGCATTCCGGTGCTCAAATTCCATTGGAAGTTCTCCGAGCATGAAACCCGCCAGGCCCTGCACATGGTCCAGACCTTCGCGCAGATCATCGAAGCGATGGGCGGCAAACCGAGCGGCAGCGTGCCGACCGACGGCGCGCGGGCCATCGCGCGCGGCGGCCAGATCATCCACGAGGTCGGAACCTGCCGGATGGGCGCCGACTCCGGTAGCTCGGTACTGAATCAGTGGTGCCAGTCCTGGACGGTGAAAAACCTCTTTGTGGCCGACGGGGCGCCGTTCGTGTCGAACGCCGACAAGAACCCCACGCTGTCCATTCTCGCGCTGGCCTGGCGGACCAGCGACCGGATCGTCGACGAGCTCAAGCGAGGCAATCTATGAGCGACACGATGCCGAGGCGCGAAGCGTTGAAGGCGGTGGCCGCGGCCCTCGCGCCGCTGCCGGTGCTCGACGCCTTGCAGGCGCAGGGGCCTCCGGCGCAAGGCGCGCCGATGACCGGTCCGACGCAGGGTGTGAAGGGTGGGCCTCGGGGCGGACCCTGGGATCCCGACCTGTTGCACCCCGGCAAAGACTGGCCCCGCAAGCTCAGCGTCGCGGAGCTCGCCACGCTCAGCGTGCTCTGCGACATGATCATCCCCGCCGATGCCCGGAGTCCGTCGGCGAGCGCGGTCGGGGTACCGGCCTGGATCAACGAGTACGTCAGCGCCCCCTCCGACGGGCAGCAGCGCGACCTGATCCGGGTTAGGGGCGGGCTGGTCTGGCTCGACCTGGAAAGCCGCAAGCGGTTCGGGACCGCGTTTCGCCAGGCGAGCCCGAGCCAGCGCGCGGCGATCTGCGACGACATCTGCTACCTGCCCGAGGCCAAGCCGGAGTTCCAGGCCGCGGCGCGCTGCTTCGACCTGATGCGCGATCTGACCGCAACGGGGTTCTACACCACGCCGGCCGGCATGAAGGACCTGGGGTACATCGGGAACGTCGCGCTCCCGAAATTCCCCGAGGTGAGCGCGGAGATCCGGACGAAGCTGGGGCTCGCCTAGCGCGCCGCGAGGGCGTCCCGCACCCCGCGGATCCAGGCGGCGCCGGGCCCCGCGCGCAGGTGGACTTCGCGCACGCCGGTCTCCGAGACGATGCGCTGCACGTTGCCGGCGCGGATGCCGCCGCCCGCGAGAATGCCGATCCGTCCCCCGCTCCGCTCCACCAGGTGTCTTAGCATCGGGATCCCCTGCTCCGCGGCCGCGGCCTGACCCGCGGTGAGCACTCGTTCAATGCCCAGGTCAGTCAGCACCTCGAGCGCCGCGAGCGGATCCGCCGTGCGGTCGAAGGCACGATGAAAGGTCACCGCCAGCGGGCGCGCCGCTTTCAGCAGCAGCGCGAGCGCCCGGCGATCCACACCGGCGTCGGCGTCGAGCACGCCGAGCACCACACCAGCCGCACCCACTTCCCCGGCCGCCGCGATGTCGCGGCGCATCTGCTCGAGTTCGTCTCCGGAATAGTGGAAGTCTCCCGGGCGGCCGCGGATCATCACGTGGAGGGGCAGGGCCGCGCCCGCCAGCGTCGCCCTGATGCGCTCAGGGTCCGGCGTCGTTCCTCCCTCGGCGAGATTGGCGCAGAGCTCGAGCCGATCGGCTCCCGCGGCGAGCGCTTCCCGAGCAGCCGCGGCGGACTCCACGCACGCTTCGACCCGCACGTTCATGGCGCGGCAAGCTAGGGCGACCGGGGCTGCGCCGCTACTCGCGGAGAGTTAGCTTCGCTCCTCGACGCGGCGAGGGGGAATCGGGTGCGCGCGCTGCATCAGGTGGTGGTCCGGACCCGCGAAGTCAGGAACGGCACGCCGGTATTTGCGGGGAGCGCCGTGCCGGTGCGTTCCCTCCTCGAGCACCTCGAGCGTGGCAGGCCGGTAGAGGGTTTTCTCTCGGCACACCCGGAGCTTGAAGCGGAGGTGGTGCGGCAGGCGCTGGCCCTCGGGCTGGAAGCGCTGTTGCGCGAGATACCGCTGGAGCGGGGACCCGCGCAGCGCTCCCTGCTGCCGCGAACCGATGCCTCGGGCATCATAGTGAATGCCGAGGAGCTGGCGGTGGACCAGGTCGTCGGCAAACAGGTGCGCTGTCCCGCCTGCCGGGCGCTTGCTTTTCGCTCCTGGCCCGAAGGCTGGGATGCCCATGCCGCGACGCGGTGCCGCGGCATTTCCGGCTCCGATCCGGAGAGCCGCAAGGCGGAATTCAAACGACGTTACGGTCAGCTCTTTCGCGGCTGACGCACTACCGCAGAGGAGAGCTGTACCATGCGTTGCCTCACCGTCGTGCTCGCCGTGCTGGCGTCACTGAGCCGGCCCCTCGCCGCCCAGAGTGCCGGCGATTCCCTGCTTCCCAGCGACCCCGCCGTCACAGTCGGCCGGCTGGCCAACGGGCTCCGTTACTACATCCGGGTCAACCACCGCCCCGAACACCGGGCCGAGCTGCGGCTGGCCGTGAACGCGGGCTCGGTCCTGGAGGATCCCGACCAGCGCGGGTTAGCCCATTTCGTGGAACACATGGCCTTCAACGGCACGGCGCATTTCGCCAAGCAGGAGCTGGTCAATTACATCGAATCGATCGGGATGCGCTTCGGGGCCGACCTGAACGCCGGCACCTCGTTCGACGAAACCGTGTATGAGCTCCAGGTCCCCACCGACACCGCCGCGATCGTGCGCAAGGCCTTTCAGATTCTGGAGGACTGGGCCCACGGGCTGAGCTTCGATACCACCGAGATCCGCAAGGAGCGCGGGGTGGTGCTCGAGGAGTGGCGGCTGGGACGCGGCGCCGAACAACGCATGCTCGACCAGGAGCTTCCGGTCATTTTCCGCGGCTCGCGTTATGCCGAGCGGCTGCCCATCGGAACCCCGGAATGCATTCAGCAGTGCCCGCCCGCTGCGATCCGCCGCTTTTACAATGCCTGGTACCGCCCCGACCTCATGGCCGTCGTGGCGGTCGGCGATTTCGACCCCGCGGTGATCGAGGCGCTGATCCGCGAGCGTTTCGCTGCGATTCCCAGCCCGGCTGCGCCCCAAGTGCGGGAGCAGGTCGCTGTCCCCTCGCGCAGCGCGCCGGAAGTCTTCGTCGCCAGCGATCCCGAGGCCACCAGCACCAACGTCTCGGTCTTTCTGATCCGGCCCAGCAGCAACCATGGGACCGTGAGCGCCTGGCGCGGCGACGTGCTCGAGCAGCTCGCCGCGGGAATGGTCAACGAGCGGCTGTACGAGCTCACCCGGAAGGCCAACCCGCCCTTCCTCGGCGCCGGTGCCGGCCGCGGCGATCTGGTGCGCAGCGCCGAAGCCTTCAGCTTTGGCGCGGCGGTGCCGGACAGCGGAGTGAAGCGCGGGCTCGAGGCCGTGCTGACCGAGCTCGAGCGCGCCGGCCGCCACGGCTTCACCGCCACGGAGCTCGATCGCGCCAAGCGCGAGTTCCTGCGGGGACTGGAGCAAACGTACACCGAGCGCGACAAGACCGAGTCGGTGTCGTTGGTCGGTGAGTACGTCGAAAACTTTCTGACCGGTGCGGGCATCCCCGGCATCGCGTACGAATACCAGCGGGCCCAGGCCGTCGTGCCTGGAGTAACGCTGGCCGATCTCAATGCGGTCGCCAGAGCATGGCTCGCCGGTGCACCGGTGATTCTGGTGAACACGCCCCAGAAGAATCGCGCGACGGTCCCCTCGCCCGAGGAGCTGCTCGGCTTGTTCGCCGCCGTGAAGCGTGCCGACATCCCGCCGTACGTGGAGAGCGTCTCCGCGGACGCCCTGGTGCCCGGTGCCCTCGCCCCCGTCGCCATCACGGCGGAGCGGCGGGACAGTGTCCTGGGCACGCGGGAATGGACCCTGGCCAACGGCGTCCACCTGGTGCTCAAGCCGACGGACTTCAAGGCGGATGAGCTCCTGCTGCAAGCGTGGGGTCCCGGCGGGCTTTCCCTCGCCCCCGACAGCCTGATCACCAGCGCGCGCTTTGCGACGCAGCTGGTGAATGTCAGCGGCATCGGCGCATTCAGCGCCGTTGAATTGGAGAAGAAGCTTGCCGGCAAAGCGGTCAGTGTCTCGCCGTACATCAGCTCGTACGAGGAGGGATTGTCCGGACAGGCGTCGCCCAAGGACGCCGAGACGCTGCTGCAGCTCGCGTACCTCTATTTCACGGCGCCCCGGCTCGACAGCGCCGCCGTGGGTGCCTTCCTCAGCAATTTCCGCGCGGCATTGGCCAACCGGAGCGCCAGTCCCCAGGCGGCGTTTCAGGACACGCTTACGGTAACGGTCAACCAGCACCACGCCTGGAGCCGTCCGATCAGCTCGGCGACGGTCGACGAGGTGCACCCCGCCGCGGCGCTCGATTTCTATCGGCGCCGCTTCGCCAGCGCGGCGGGCTTCACCTTCTTCCTGGTCGGAACCATCGATCCCGATTCGATCCGGCCGCTGGTGCAGCGCTACCTCGGCAACTTGCCGGCGCGGGCTCCCGGCGAGCGCCCCGGCGACCCCGGCATTCACCCGCCGACCGGTGTCGTCGAGCGCACGGTGCGCAAGGGCATCGAACCGAAGAGCCAGACCACGATGGTCTTCACCGGCGCCGCGAAGCTGGATCGTACCGAGCGCTCGGTCCTGAGTGCGCTCGCCAGCGTCCTGGAAATTCGCCTGCGCGAAGAGCTGCGCGAGGAGCTGGGTGGGACCTACAGCGTGGGTGTCAGCGCGTCGGCGGTGCATGTGCCGCGGGACGAGTACCGGGTTTCCATCAGCTTCGGCTCCGATCCGGTGCGAGCCGACTCACTGGTGCGCGCCGTCTTCGCGCAGCTGGACACGCTGCAGAGCGCCGGACCGCGCGCCACCGACGTCGAAAAGGTCAAGGAAACGCTGGTGCGCAGCCGGGAGACCAATCTCCGGGAGAACGCCTGGTGGGTGGGTCAGCTGCTCGGTGTCGTACGCGACGGCGATGCGCCCGCTCCTCCGCTCGAGCCGATTCTCGCCCGGATTACCATCGAGTCGTTGCGGGACGCCGCCACGCGGTACCTTGAGCGGACCCGATACGTGCGGGTGACCTTGTTGCCCGAAGCCCCCAAGCCGTAAGCGTCGGAGCTCCCATGCGCCTTGCCCTGCTGCTCCTGCTCCAGGCCACTTCGGCCGCGCCGCAGCCCGACAGTCTGCTCCTGACCCGGGTTGACTCGGTCTTTGCGCTGTGGAATCGCCCCAACTCTCCGGGGTGCGCACTCGGCGTGGACCGCGGCGGGGTGGCCTTGCTGCGGCGGGCCTACGGGTTGGCCAATCTGGAGACGGGGACGCCGTGGACCGTTGGAACACTCTCGGAGAGCGGCTCGGTCGCCAAGCAATTCGTCGCCGGAGCGATCGTGCTCCTCGCGCGCGACGGCGGCTTCACCCTCGACGACGACATCACTCGCTGGATCCCCGAAGCCAAGGGTTTCGGCAAGAAGATCACCATCCGGAACCTGCTTTCGCACACCAGCGGCATTCCCGATCGCTACACCTTGCACGCCGTACAGGGCCGCCCCGCGGGCGAGACCGACCACACTAATGCCGAAGTGCTGGACATGGTGTCGAGGCTGCGCGATCTCAATTTCGATCCGGGCGACGACTACGAGTACAGCAACACCGGGCTGATCATGGCGGCGACGCTGCTCGAGCGCGCCAGCGGAAAGTCGTTGCAGGCGTTTACCCAGGAGCGGCTCTTCAAGCCCCTCGGCATGAACGAGACGCGCTGGCGGGAAGATCACCGCGTGGTGGTCCCGGGTCGCGCTTCCGCGTACGACGGAACCCTGGCGCGGGGCTTCACAAACGACCATCCCTTCACCCGGGTGATCGGCAGCGGCGGGCTGCTCACGACTGTCGATGACTGGCTCAAGTGGGAAGCGGCGCTGCAGGCTGGCGCGGGGCCGTGGGGCGCCGTGCGCGACTCGCTCGAGCGCGGCATGCGGCTCAACGATGGAACCGAGCTGACCTATGGCCTCGGCGTGGGCGTAGGCATCCAGCGTGGCGTGCGTGTCATTTCGCATACCGGCTCAACCGGAGGCTATCGGGCCGCGCTCTACCGATTCCCCGAGCAACAGGTGGCCATCGCGTTGCTCTGCAATCTCGGCAGCATCAATCCCACGGGAGTCGCGCAGCGCGTTGCCAGCATCGTGCTGGGACCGGCACTCGCACCCGCCGAGACCGACCCCGCCGGGATCGCGCTGAGTGGCCCCGCCCTCACGGCCCTGGCCGGGGCGTATCACTCTCCGCGCACCGAGCAGGTCCTCGTGCTTTCGGTGGCGAATGGTGCACTGCAGGACAGCCTGGGACGGGCTCCGCTCATTCCCTTGTCCGCGACCAGGTTCAAGTACCGGGGCAGCCAGCGCACCCTGACGATTGTCCCTGGCTCGCCGGTGCGAATCCGGCTCGAGGCGCCGAACACTCGCATGGTCGAGTACGTGGCGGTCCCCCGGGCGCGTCAGGAATATCTCGCGGCCTATGCGGGCGATTACCGGAGCCCCGAGCTCGACGCGCGATTTCACCTCGTTGTGGCTCAGGATACGCTGAAGCTCGAGCGCGGCTGGGAGGCTCCGGTGGCGTTCCTGCCGCTCTACCGAGACGGGTTTTCGGCCGGCGTGTTCGGTCTGGTGCGGTTCGAGCGTGATCGCCAGGGCCGGGTCACGGGGATGGTGCTCTGGGCCGGGCGGGTGCGCCACCTGCGCTTCGAGCGAGCCGTATCGCCCTGATTCAGTAGATTTCGGTCCTCATGCCCGTCCCACGGTACGATCGCCCCGATCCAAGCGAGTTCGCGCCCTTCTATGCCGGGTACATCGCCGGGGTGCCCGACGGCGATCTCCTCGACGCGCTGGAGCGGCAGGGACGCGAAACGCACGCGGTGCTGGCCGGCGTGTCCGAGGCCCGGGCCGATTACGCCTACGCCCCCGGGAAGTGGACCGTCAAGGAAATCCTCGGCCACATCGCCGATGGAGAACGGGTCTTCTCCTATCGGGCGCTGACGTTTGCGCGGGGCGATGGCGGGCCATTGCCGGGTTTCGATGAGCAGGCCTGGACTCCTGCGTCCGGGGCGCGGAGCCGATCGCTCGCCGAGCTGCTCGATGAACTCGCCGCGGTGCGCCGGGCGACGCTCGCGCTGCTGCGCGGGCTGCCGGCCGATGCCCCGACGCGGCAGGGCATCGCGAACGACCAGCCGATCAGCGTGCGCGCGCTGGCCTGGATCATCGCCGGGCACGAGCGGCACCATCTGCGAATCCTGCGGGAGCGGTATCTGCAGGCAGCCCCGACACCGTGACGCCGACCACGGAAGTTCCGGACGTCCTTCGCAGAGCGCTCGAAGGGCGCTACCGGATCGAGCGCTTGCTGGGTGAGGGCGGCATGGCGACGGTCTACCTTGCCGAAGACCTGCGGCATTCCCGCCGCGTCGCCGTGAAAGTGCTGCGCGCCGAGCTCACCCAGACCATTGGGGTGGAGCGCTTCCATCGCGAAATCGGCATCGCCGCACGGCTCAACCATCCGCACATCCTGCCGCTGCTCGATAGCGGCACCCTCGATTTCGGTCCGGACCGCTCCCCCTCGGCCTTCTACGTCATGCCCTTTGTCCCGGGCGAATCGCTGCGGGATCGATTGCTGCGCGAGGGGAAGCTGCCGGTTTCCGTGGCGCTCCGGCTCGCGCGGGAAGTCGCCGACGCGCTCGATCACGCGCACCGGCAGGGGGTGATTCACCGGGACATCAAGCCCGAGAACATTCTGCTCTCGGAGCAGCACGCCGTGGTGGCGGATTTTGGAATCGCCCGGGCGCTCGACCAGGCCCAGTCGGGTAACATCACGCAGACCGGCCAGACGCTGGGGACTCCGGCCTACATGAGTCCCGAGCAGGCCGTCGGCGAGGCGGTGATCGACGGCCGCGCCGATCTCTATGCGCTGGGTTGTACCCTGTTCGAAATGCTGACCGGGCAGCCGCCCTGGGCCGGGGGCAGTGGACCTGCGGTGCTGGCTCGCCGGTTGACCGAACCGCCACCCAAGGTGCGCACCCTGGAGCCGACCGTTCCGGTGCCGGTGGAGAAGGCGCTCCTCAAGTCGCTGGCCCGCGAGCCCGAGGAGCGCTACAAGACCCCAGCGGAGTTCGCCACTGCGATCGAGCTGGGAACCGCGAGCGGCCCCGTGTTGATCCAGCGGAGGCCTTGGGCGGCGCGAGCGGTCGTGGCGGCGGTGGTTCTGGTGGCCGCGGCGGTCGCTCTGATCAAGCTGGTTCCGCTCGGCCACGCCGACACAATTACTTCGCTGGCCATCGCCGGTACTAGTGGTAACCAGGACACCAGCGCCGCATACCTCAGCGAAGGAATTCAGGAAGAAGTCGCCAGCCTGCTGCGGCGATTGCCCAAGTTTACGATCACCGCACCGAGCGTCGTGGCTCAACTGCAGCGGCAGCAGCCCAACCTGAGCTACATCGCGCTGGGCCAGCAGCTCAAGGTCGGTGGGGTGCTGACCTGGGAGCTCAGCTCGGTCCGCGACTCCGTCATCGTCAAGGCCGAGCTGTTCAAAATCCCTTCGGGCGATCTGCTCTGGAACTTGCGCACCGGGCGGCCCAAGGCTGAAGTCGCCTCGTTGCAGGGCGCCGTCGCGGAGCAGGTAGCTAGCTCGCTCCGCCTCCAGTTCACAAACACCGACCGGGCCACCATGGCGCGCACGCCGACAGCGAGCGGCGAGGCGTACGCCTTCTATCTACGGGGCCGCCAATTCTCGCTCCGCGGCGTTCCGTTGGGCGGCGCGGAAGCCCGGCTCCTGATGGATTCCTCGGCCTACTACGCCCGCAAGGCCATCGCGGTGGATCCAGCGTTTGCCCAGGCCAATGGACTGCTCGGCACCTACTACTTCGTCTCGGCTTTCCGGGGCTGGGCGCCCTTCGCCGAGTACATGGACTCCTCAGAGGCTTCGGCGCGGCGCACCCTCGCGGCCGACAGCACCTTGCCGGACCCCTATATCCATTACATCAGCAAGGCGATGTATCTCGACGACGACTGGAATGCCGCGCAGGCCGCGGCGGGCCGGGCGCTGCGACTGGCTGGTCACGATGCCCAGGTGCTGCAGTTCATCGGGATCGTCACTGGAGAGGTGCAGGGCAAGCCCGACTCCGCGATCAAGCTGTTGCGCCGTGCGGTCGAGCTCGAGCCTTCCATTCCGGATCTGAATACGCTCGGCGATCTCTACATCCGGGTGGGTCGTTTCGACTCGGCGGTGGTGGCACTGCGGCGGGCCGTCGACCTCGACCCGACGGTGCCGGGACCCCGGCGCCGGCTGATCCTCAGTCTTGAAAAACTCAAACGGTATCCCGAGGCGATCGCGGCGCGGCGCGACGGAGGCGACACGGTGTGGGCGCCGAAGTACGAGAAGGCCTTCCAGGCCGGCGGCGAACCAGCCTATGAGACGGTGCGGCGAGACGACCTGATGCATCAGCTGCAACCACTGCTGGCGCCTCCCAACCGCCCCTACAAAGTCCCCGACGATACGGTTCCACAGCTGCGCGAAGAAAGGGTGGCCGCGATCTACGCGCAGTTGGGCCAGTGGACCGATGCGATGGACTGGGTGCTCAAGGAGTACCAGCACCGGCCGCGCCGTTTCCTTCTCTATGTCACCAATCCGGCCTTCACCGGTCTGGTGAACGACCCGCGCTTCCTACCCCTGGTGAAGAAGGAGGGGCTCGAAGCGCTGCGGCGGCACTAGCTCAGTGCTGGCAGGGCTGGTTGAAGACGTGCTTGACCGTCCCGGGATCGTTGAGATCCTTGTAAAAGTCGTTGAGAAACTCCTCCGCTTCCTTGAGCCGGGCCGGCGTCAGTCCCTTGATGTCGCGGAGCACCCCGTAGATCGAATCCTTCTTCGCTTTGAAAAGCCCCACCTCCTCGTTGAGGATGGCCGGGTCATGGCAGCCGCCACGATACAACCGGTCGGTGGTGCGCTTGATGCCGAGCCGGTAGTCGGGATTGGCATAGGGGGCGTCGACCAGCCCGGACCAGTCGAAGTCGTATGCCATCGGAAACCACTGGGTCGAGGTATCGGTCTGGATGATCCGATAGTTGTGCAGGTAGCTCAGCGAAAAGTCGGTGTTCCCGATCATGTACTGGAACATTTCGGTGAGCGTCATCTGCTTCGGTTCCATCTCCTCACTGTGGCCGCCCTGCTGCATCAGGATCTTGCCGCGCAGCGTTTTGGCCATGTCGTCTTCGTCCTGGGTCCAGAAACCGGGGCGGGTTAGGCCGAACTTCGGGTTGTTCGGATCGATCCAGGTGATATTGGCGAGCCTGGCTCTGAGGCTGATCGGCGTCAGCAGGTTGTACATCCCGTAAATCGCGTACTCCACGTAGATGTTCTGGGTGTGGCGGTCGGCCCGCATGCAGTGCGGCGTGAGCTTGAGCGAGCCCTCGCCCCCGAATTCGGTGCCCTTGGTCTTCTCTTTGTCGAAGTAGACCTTGAGCGGCGTGAACTCACAGGTGCGCAGCCGGAAGTGGCCCCGCGTGGCCAGCTGCACGTCGAGCGTGACGGTATCGCCCTTGTCGCCGACGTACTTGAGCACCGCCGGGTACAGCTTGGTGCTCATCGAGTCCCGGTCCTTGAACACCGTCTTGAAGTCGGCCTGCACACGCATTTCCCCCGGGGCCCGGCAGCGGAACATCTTGGCCATCTGGTGCGGCAGAGTGTCGGACTTGGCTTTCAGCGAGTCGACGGGCTTGGAGCGCTTGGCCGGCTTCTGTGCGAACAGGGGCGCAGGAAGCACCAGCGCCAGGGCGACACAACGGATCAGGGTACGCATCGGGAGTCTCCGGGAGACGCCACCGATGATAGCGAGCGATCCCAACCCGCGCGAGGGGGAGCCTCTCGCGGGGCGGGCGGTCGGTCCAGTATTATCCCCGTCCGTGCTACCCTGACTTCTCGAGATCCCACGAACGCTCTCATGTCCATTTCCCGACCCCTGCTCGCCGGCTCGCTGCTCTGCGCTCTGGGCTCGCTGGCCCCCGCGGCTCCTCGCGCCGCCGCCCCGAGCCGGGCCAGGCCGACCCTGCTGGTCTTCATCACCGTCGACCAGCTGCGCGAAGACTATCTGGAAAGATGGTCGGGCCAGTTCAGCGGCGGGCTCAAGCGCCTGGTCGAGGGCGGTGCCTTCTTCACCAACGCGTTCCAGGATCACGCGATCACCGAGACCGCGCCGGGCCACGCCAGCATCATGTCGGGACGCTTCCCGCGCAGCACGGGGATTACCCGGAACGTCGCCGGGGTGAACAACGACCCTAACGCGCCGCTGCTCGGGGTCAACGGGCTCAGCGCCTCCCCCTTCCGGTTCCGGGGCACCACCCTGACGGACTGGCTGACCAGCGCGGACGCCCGGACCCGGGCGCTCTCGATTTCGGTCAAGGATCGCGGCGCCATCCTCCCGATCGGGCGCTCCAAGCAGCAGATCTACTGGTACGTGGGGAATACCTTCACCACCAGCAGGTACTACGGCGACTCGCTGCCCGACTGGGTCAAGGCCTTCGACGCGCGCCACCTGCCCGAGCATTACGCCGGCAAGGTCTGGGATCTGCTGCTGCCGGCGGCGAACTACCCCGAGCCGGACAGCGTTCCGATCGAGAACCAGGGCCGCAACTTCCTCTTTCCCAAGACGCTTCCCGCCGACTCGACGGCGGCCGCGTCCGTGCTTTCCGCTTCGCCCTTCATGGACGAGGTGCTGGCGGCATTTGCGCTGGACGGCGTCCAGCAGCTCGGGCTGGGCAAGGGGCCGGAAACCGACGTGCTCGCGATCTCTTTTTCCCCGACGGACTACATCGGTCACGCTTTCGGTCCCGACTCCCGGGAGATCCACGACCAGATCCTGCGGCTGGACCGCACGCTGGGCCGCTTTCTCGATTCGCTGTACCGGCTGCGGGACCCCGGCACCGTGATGGTGGCGCTGACCGCGGACCACGGTGTCACGCCGCTTCCCGAGCTCTCCCAGCAGCGCTACACCCCGCCGCCGCGGCGGGTGAGCTCCCGACCCGCGGTGGCCGCCGCGCGCGCCGTCCTCGCCGCCGCCGCCGCCGATACGCTCGCGGTGGAGCTCGAGAGTGGCGCCCTTTTCATCGACGCCTCACGGGCGGGGGTGACCCCGGCGCTGATCCATGCCGCCGCCGACAGCTTCGTCGCCGTCGCACGGCGCACTCCAGGCGTGCTGCTGGCCGAGCGCTTCGCCGCGCTTGCCTCCCACGACCTCGGCAAGGATGCGATCGCCCGCCGCTGGGTCCAGATGTTTCCGCCCGATGTCCCGGTGCAGGCGGTCATCACCTTGACGCGCGGGAGTTACCCCGACCCCTTCCCCATCGTGCTGCACGGCACTCCGCACGACGACGACGCCCACGTGCCGATCATCCTCTTCGGTGCGGCGTTCAAGCCGGGTCGCTACACCCAGTTCACCCGAACCGTGGACATCGCTCCGACGCTGGCCCAGGCCCTGGGCGTCACGCCGACCGAGCCTCTGGACGGCCGGGTGTTGACCGCCGCGTTGCGCTGATGCGCGGCCCGGTGCTGGGTTTCGCTGGGTTGCTGCTTGCCGCCGCCGCGGCGGCCCAGGGCACCCGCGGCGTCACCCACGGGGTGCGGCCGCCGCGCTATGTGATCCGCAACGCCACCGTGGTGGAAGGCAATGGGACCCCCGCGGCGGGTCCGTACGACATCGTGATCGAGGGCAATAGCATCGCCGACGTCGTGGCGCTCGACCCGGTGGCGCTCAAGGCGGGGCGGGCCCGGCGTCCGGCCGCCGATGCCGAAATCGACGCCGCGGGCAAGTACGTGCTGCCGGGGCTGATCAACCTGCACGGGCACGTCCAGGACGAGCGCGGCGGGATACCGCAGCCGGTCGAGTACGAGCTCAAGCTCTGGCTCGCCTCGGGCATCACGACGGTGCGGGACGTGGGCAGTAACACGCGCGCCACGCTCCAGCTGCGCGACCTGAGCGCCGCGGGCCGGGTCGTGGCGCCGCGGCTCTTCGTCTACGGCCTTTTCGGCGGCGGGGGCGACGCGGTGGAGACCCGCGGGATCCGGACGCCCGAGGATGCCCGCGCCCGGGTTCGCGAGCTCAAGACCCTCGGCGTGGACGGCATCAAGATCCTCGGCATCGACCGGGACCTGATGCAGGCCATGGAGGACGAAGCCCACAAGGCCGGGCTCCGGATCGCCCACCACGCCGGGGTCGAGGAGACCAACGCCTGGGACGACGTCAAGTTCGGCACCACCAGCATCGAACACTGGTACGGTGTGCCCGACGCCGCGCTCGCCGACGGGGTGCAGCACTTCCCCTCCGAGTACAACTACAACAACGAGGTCGACCGTTTCCGCTGGGCCGGCCGGCTCTGGCGGGAAGCCGATCCCGAACGGCTCGGCACGGTGCTCCAGGCGATGGTCGACGCCCATGTGGCCTGGGATCCGACGCTGGTGATCTACGAGGCGAGCCGGGATCTGCAGCGCGCGCAGCAGCAGCCCTGGTTCCGGGACTACCTGCACCCCACCCTGGAGGAGTACTTCAAACCTAACCCGGCCAACCACGGCTCCTATTTCATCGGCTGGAGCTCGACCGACGAGGCCGCCTGGAAAGAGAACTACCGGATCTGGATGGCGGCGCTGCGCGACTTTGAGCGGCGCGGCGGGGTCATCGGCGCGGGGGAGGACGCCGGGTTCATCTACGAGCTGTACGGCTTTGCCCTGATCCGCGAGCTCGAGCTGCAGCAGGAAGCCGGCTTCCCGACCCTCAAGGTCATCCAGCACGCCACGTTCAACAACGCCCGGATCCTCGGCATGGAGGACAAGCTCGGGCGGATTCGCCCCGGCCAGCTCGCCGATCTGATCGTGGTGAACGGCAATCCGCTCGAGGACCTCAAAGTGCTC
>CAYNNS010000040.1:0-7086 GCA_964398345.1 uncultured Gemmatimonas sp.
GACATGCAGCAGCCCTTCAACGTCTGCGGCGGGCTGCAGGACAACCAGTCGTGGTGCGGCCCCAGCCAGGTGCGCAACTTCTCCGGGATCACGGATCACGACTGGTGGACGATTCCGGGCGGCGACGGCTTCGTCAATCTCTTCGATCGCACCGACGACCGCTTCGTCTTCACGGAGTCGCAGGAAGGCAGCCTGAGCCGGGTCGACAAGCTCACCGGCGAGCAGCAGGGCGAGCAGCCTCAGGCGCCGATGAACGCCAAGGCGTACCGCTGGAACTGGGACACCCCGTACATCATCTCGCCCCACGACCCCAACACGCTCTACCTCGGCGGCAACTTCCTCTTCAAGAGCACCGACAAGGGCCGTTCCTGGAAAGCGATCAGCGGCGATCTCACGACGGGAGTGGACCGCGACTCGCTCGAGCTCATGGGGATCAAGCTCAAGGACGTCAAACTCGCCAGGAATGACGGCGTGCAGGACTACGGCGCGCTCTTCAACATCGCGGAGTCGCGCAAGAAGGCCGGGCTGATCTACACCGGGTCAGACGACGGCCAGCTCAACGTCACCCGCGACGGCGGCGCCACCTGGGCCAACGTCACCTCCAAGATTCCCGGCGCCCCGAAGTGGGCCTACGTCTCCAAGGTGGAGCCTTCCAAGTTCGAGGAGGGCACGGTCTACGCGACGTTCGATTCGCACCGGACCGGCGACTACGGGACCTACGTCTACACCAGCACCGATTACGGCAACTCCTGGAAATCGCTGGTCGGCAACCTTCCAAAGGGCCAAGTGGGCCGGACAATCACCGAGGACCTCAAGACCCCCGACGTGCGCTACCTCGGCAGCGAGACGGGGCTCTGGGTGTCGCTCGACCGCGGCAAGAGCTGGACGAAGGTCAAGGCGAATCTGCCCACGGTGCCGGTCTACGAGATCACCCTGCACCCGCGCGACAACGCGATGCTGCTCGCGACCCACGGCCGTGGGATCTGGATCCTCGATCAGATCGCGCCGTTCCAGGAAGCCTCCAAGGCGCAGGCCGCCGACGCCTGGATCTACGCGATGCCGGCGATCTACCAGCGCGGGCGCAGCGGCTTCAAGTACTATCAGAGCCAGGGTGACATGCAGTACTTCGGCGAGAACCCGCGCTTCGGTGCGCCGATTCGATATCAGCTTAAGACCAAAGCCGACAGCGTCCGGCTGGTGATCAAGGACGCCGGCGGCGCCCAGGTGCGCGAGCTCAAGGGCGACGCGGTGAAGGACGCGCTCAAGGCCGGCATGAACTTCGTCGTGTGGGACCTGCAGATCGAGCCGATCCCCGCTCCCAAGGGCAGCGGTCCGCCGCCGAACCCCTTCGGCAGTGGCAGCGGTCCCAACGAGACCCCGGGGCCGCTGGTGCTCCCCGGCGATTTCAGCGTGGCGCTCATGGTCAACGGCAAGGAGGCAGCCAGCACGCGTTTCAGCGTCCGGGGCGACCCCGACATCAAGATCACCGATGAGGAGCGCCGCCAGCGTTTCGCGCTGCTCAAGGAAGGCCAGGTGTTGCAGGCCAAGATCACTGAGGCCAACACCGCGGTGCGGACCGCCAACACGCAGCTCAACCAGATGAAGACGGCGCTGAGCGACTCCACCACCGTACCCGCCGCGGTCAAGGCGAGCTACGACAGCCTGGTCAAGGACCTGGGCCCCTTGAAGAAGAAGTTCTTCGTGCGCGACGAGGGCGACGACTCTCCGATCGACTTCTCCGAGTTCCGCCAGGTGATCACCTTCAAGCTGGGCGGAGTGGTAGGCGGGATCGGCGGGGCCACGGCGCCACCGACCGAGACCGACCTCGCGCAATGGAACGAGGTGAAGACCGAGGCGCCCCAGGTCATCGATCAGGTGAACGCGTTCGTGGCGCGGCTCAAGCCGTTCTACCAGCGGCTGCTCGAGCTGGGGATCTACCCGGCGTTGCCGAAACCGGTGGCGAAGCCCTGACAGCGTAACTCACGCCGACCCCACCACGAACTGATTGCCGTCGGGGTCGGCGATGACCGCCGAGGTGCCCCAGTCGGCCTTTTGGGGCTGCTGCACGAATCTCACGCCTTTCTTCGCCAGCTCCTGGCAGGTCGCCTCGACGTCGTCCGCGAGGAACGAAATCCCGGTGAAGCTGCCGATGCGATCCCGGTGGCCGTCCGGGGTGAAGAGCGCAATCCCCGCGCCGCTCCGGCCGATCCCCAGCTCGATCCAGCGCTGGTTGTCGTCGAACGGCTGATCGGTGATGACGCGAAAGCCGAGCTGCTGGGTGTAGAAGTCGAGTGCGCGCTGCTGATCCGAGACCGGGACTCCGACGAACTTGATGCCTTTGATCACCGCGTTTGCTCCTGAGCAGTGGTGCCTCAATACTGGAAAGTTGGCGTGGCGCCGCAAGGCGCGCAGGGGTTACTATGGCAACGATTG
The DNA here is from genome assembly GCA_964398345.1 of uncultured Gemmatimonas sp. GTDB lineage: Bacteria > Gemmatimonadota > Gemmatimonadetes > Gemmatimonadales > GWC2-71-9 > JABFSM01. The sequence goes on from CAYNNS010000040.1 coordinate 2,434, forward strand.
CCATAGGGGATCCCGATGACCAGCATTGCCCTGGACGCGTACGTCGTCGACACGCTCATGGCCGATCTCATCGGCCACGACCGGCTGCCGTCGGCGTTCTGCGTGTATCTGCTGCTGTGGCGCCACACGCACGGTGTGGGCGCGCCGAGTGTGCAGCTCAGTCTCTACGACTTGGCGACGGGGTCGGGATTGTCGAAGCGTGCGGTGCAGGAAGCGTTACGCTGGCTGTCGAAGCGGAAGCTGCTTTCGATCTCGCGCGAGAGTATCACGGCGATTCCGGTCTACACGGTCCGGCGACCCTGGATTCGCTCGTGATGTCGGACTGCTTCACCCACAGATGACACAGATTGTCCGGCGGTGCCCCAACCGGTGCAATCTGTGAAATCCGTGGCCATGTTGTTTACCTGCCGGCTAGGTCCCCCTGGTCGAACGGAGCTGCGCCTGGAGGGCGGCGAGATCGCGATCCGAGGCGTCACTGTCGCCCGGCTTCTCGCTCTTGTCGGTGCAATCGGTGCAGTTTCCACATGGACCCACGGCGTCCCACTCCTCGAGCTCGGGCAGCGCGCTGGTCATCACGTCCCGGCTGGCAAAAGGCGGCACGGCGATCTCCTCGGTAGAATGAATGGCGTAGCAGCCGATATACGGGCTTTCAGGGGCAACGTCAAGGAACCAGCGGGTTATCCCGGAAAAGCCCCCCCTGTAAACGGAATCGCCACTCGTGCGAATCCCTCTGTACCACCGGCTACCCTACCTTTCGCACGGGAGCATCAAATGATCCGCCGTTTCGCCCTGATCGCCGCGTTCCTCGTTGCCGGGCACGCCTCGGCTTCCGCCCAGCATCCGGGCCATCCCGGCATGCCGGAGCACTATCCGGGCATGCATGGCCAGATCGACTCGGCACAGCACGCCCTGTTGCACCAGCTGATGCATGGGAGCTGGTCGGGCACCTTCAGCTCGCCGCACGGAACCGGAGACCTCGATCTCGCCGTGCTGCACGACACCATCATGAAGACGATGCATTTGAACTTCAGCAGCAATCACATGGCGAACCTGGGCACGTCGCAGGACTTCGGCCTCCGAGGCGACACACTGGTGTGGACGCAGCAGCTCAAGGAAGGCCCCTGCCAGGCCTTTGCGGTCCTCACGCCGGGCAGCGCATCGACGCCCGACACGATGCAGGGGAGCATGGATTGCGACGGACACAAGCTGAGCTTCACGCTGCAGAAAAAGACGAGGTGACGCGGCAGGCGCGTGCGCGATGAGGGATGCTCCGATGCGGCGCTGCTCGCCGAGGCGGCCCGCGGCGACGGCGCCGCGTTCGGCGTCCTGGTGCGCCGCTACATTCGCCCGGCGACGCTGCTCGCCGCGCAGCTCGTCGGTGACCGCGACGACGCGGAGGACGTGGTCCAGGAAGCCTTTACTGTCGTGTACCGTGGCGCGCGGGGTTTCGATCCGGAGCGACCCTTCGCCCCCTGGTTCTATGCTATCGTACGGCGGCTGGCGGCAAACCGGCGCGCCCGCGAAGCCAGGCGGGCCCGATTGCTTCGGCTGTTTCGAGGTCGGGCGCACCAGGCGGCTCCCGATGCGGCGTTGCACGCGAAACTGGACGTCGAGGCGATCCGCGCCGCAATGACGGAGCTCGCACCGATGCAGCGCGCCTGTTTCGAGCTGGTGGTGCTGCGGGATCTTGCCGTAGAAACGGTCGCCGCGATGCACGGCATCAACGAGGCGACGGTGCGGCAGCACGTTTTCCGGGCGCGGGTAGCCTTGCGGGACTCGATGAAGGAGGCAGCGGAGTGACCGAGCTGTTCGATTCCTCCCGGATCCCTGACGACCCCGCGCACTGGGATGCTCTGGCCCAGCGCGTCGCGGAGCGCGCTCGCCGCTCCGCGCATTTCGACTGGGCGCAATCGCGGGCCGGCTGGCTGGCCGCGTCGCTGCTGCTCGCGGGCGCGCTCGCCTATGGCTTCCTGCCTCGGGACGAGGCGCGGCTCTCTCTGGCCCCCTCGGACCGGCTCGGCCAGGTGTTCTCGACCGGCGACGGCCCCCCTGACCTGGCCGCGTTGCTGCTCGGCGGCAAGGGCGGCTGAGTGCCCGGCTGGCTGAAGGGCGCGCTGCTCCTCACGCTGAGCTTCGCGGCCGGCGTGGTGCTGGGCGCGGGTTACGAGCGCCACCATGGCCGGGGCCACGATGCCATGGCGTTCAGTCCCCACGAAGTGCTGGAGCACTTCAGTCACGAGCTCTCGCTCGACTCGGCGCAGGTGCAGGCCGTGACGGCGATTCTGACCCGGCGGCAGAGCCAGGTGGACTCCGCCTGGCACAGCATGCAACCCCACATCAGCGCGACCCTCGACTCCACCCTGCGCGAGATCCTCACCGTGCTGCGGCCCGACCAGGCGGAGAAGTACCGCAAGATGATCGGGGAGATGCATCCACATGCGTTGAGGTAGTGGCGAGTGCGAGTGACCACTCGGCACTCTTGACATTCCCCCACCCCTTTCCCATGTTGTTCCCCGGAACACTTCCGGTGAGTAACGGTGGCCGATCTCGATCTGCTGCAGGGCACCCTCGACGTCCTGATCCTCAAGAGCCTCCGTTTCGGGCCCCGGCACGGGTACGCGGTCGCGCGCTGGATCAAAGACACCAGTGACGGGACGCTCTCGGTCGAGGACCGCGCGCTCTACGTCGCGCTGCACCGCCTCGAGGAGCGCGGCCAGATCCAGGCCGAGTGGGGCCTGTCCGAGAACAACCGCAAGGCCAAGTTCTACGAGCTGACCGCCGAAGGCCGCCGCGCCCTCAAGGCCAAGAGCGCCGACTTCACCAGTTACGCCGACGCCGTCCTCAAAATCCTCCGCGCATGAGGATCTTCCGTCTGCCCCTCGGCCGGAAGCAGGTCGATTCCGACGTCGCCCAGGAGCTTGAGTTTCACCTCGAGATGCGCGCCGAGGAGCTGGTGCGCGGCGGCCTCAGTCCCGAAGCCGCCCTCGCGCAGGCTCGCGCCGAGTTCGGCGACCTGCGACAGGCCCGCCGCGAGCTTGGTGGCATCGGCCGGCGGCGCGAGGGGCGCCGCGCCAGGGTGGAGTGGTGGCGGGAGGTGCTGCAGGACACCCGCATCGCGCTGCGCTCCTATGCCCGCGACCCCCTCTTCACCACGGTCGTGCTGCTGACGCTCGCGCTCGGCATCGGCGCCAACACCACGATCTTCAGCCTGGTGGACGCCGCGCTGCTGCGTCCCCTGCCCTACGCGCACCCCGATCGCCTGGTCTACCTCACGGAAACCGTCGGCAACGGGCAGCGCGAGTCCCGGGCGTCCTATCCCGATTTCCATGACTGGCAGGCCGAGCGTGGCATTTTTGCCGGCGTCGAAGGCTACGACGGCACCAATGTCTCCCTGGGCACCGCGGGCGGGGCCGAGCGCGTTCAGGGGGTGCGGGTTAGTCCCGGAATCTTCGCCCTCCTCGGGCTCCATCCGGTTCGCGGGCGCTGGTTCACCGAGGCGGACGACGTCAACGGCGGCGGCCACGTCGTGATCCTGAGCTACGGCGCCTGGCAACGCCGCTTCGGCGGCGACCCCGCGATCGTCGGCCGGTCGATCCTGATCGACGGCGTCGGCTACGAAGTCCGCGGGGTGGCTCCCCCCGACCTCCACCTCGCGCCCGCGGGTGACGTGGAGCTCTGGCTCCCGCTCGGCCGCAGCGCCGAGGTCCGCTCCGAGCGCTTCAATTACTGGGTTACCGTGATCGCGCGACTCGCGGACGGCGTGACCCTCGAGCAGGCACGGCTCCGGATGGCCGGGGTCATGAGCTCGCTGGCCGCCCAGTATCCCGAGAGTAACACCGGGCGCTGGATCCGCTTGACGCCGCTGGCGGCGGAGATCAGCGCGGGAGCACAGCAGCCGCTGCTGGTCCTCTTCGGCGCCGTCCTGCTGGTGCTGCTGATCGCCTGCGCCAACGTCGCTACGCTGATCCTGGCGCGCTCCATCACCCGCAGCCGGGAGCTAGCGGTGCGCGCGGCGATCGGGGCGGCCCGCGGCCGCATCCTCCGCCAGCTGCTCACCGAGAATCTGCTGCTCGCCGTCCTCGGGGCGGCGGCGGGTGCGATGCTCGCGGTGTTCGGCGTGCGGGGCGTGCTCGCCGTCCTGCCCCTGAGGCTGCGCGACCAACTCATCTCGCTGCAGAGCGCGAGCGTCAACCTGAAGGTGCTCGGTTTCACCACGGTCGTCTCGCTAGGTGTGGGGCTGCTCTTCGGTCTCGCCCCGGCCTTGCTGGGATCCCGCCACGCTCCCGCGGAGCTGCTGCGCTCCGACACGCGCGTGGGAACCGGGCGCGGACAGCACCGGCTGCGCGACGCCCTGGTCGCGGGAGAGCTGGCACTCACGCTGGTGCTGCTGGTGGGCGCGGGACTGCTGGGACGGAGCGTGCTCGCCTTGCTCAGGGTCGATCCCGGCTTCCGTCCGGAGCAGGTGGCCATCGCGCGGGTCGCGCTGGCGGGGCCCTCGTACGAAGAGCGGGCGCGCCAGGCGCGTTTTTTCGAGGAGCTGGTCACCCGAACCCGCAGCCTGCCCGGGGTCGCCGTGGTTGGCGCCATTTCGAATGACCCACTCCAGGGTGGCGGCCTGAACAGCTTCCATGTCGCCGGCGAGCCGGAGCCAGC
>CAYNNS010000040.1:7096-16409 GCA_964398345.1 uncultured Gemmatimonas sp.
CGCCGCTGCGACGTCCAGGCGGCCAGCCAGCAGATCGGCGTCCTCGAGGCGCAGCTGACCCTCATGACCGCGCGCCAGCAGTGAAGCGCACGCCGCAAAGCAACGGAAATTCGCGCTCAGGCACGGTGAAGCGCGCGGAGTGCGCCGATCGCCTCCCTCACGTGCTGCGTCGCCTGCAGCCGGGAGTTGGAGCCGTGACGGACGATTCCCTTCCGGTCTAATGCGCAAGGCCCCCCTCCGGGGAGGCGGCACAACAAGCTTCCACGTCGGCGGCGAGCCAGAGCCGGCTCCCGGAGCCCGCCCGGAGGCGACGACCAGGCCGGTGGCGGGCGATTACTTCAGCGCGCTCCGTATTCCCGTGCTCCAGGGCCGCGCTCCCAACAGCCACGATGACTTGAAAGCTCCCTACGCCGTCGCGATCAGCCGTGACCTCGCCGCGCGGCTGTTCGGCAAGCGACCGTCGGTGGGCCGGCGCATCCGCTTTTACCACTGGCAGGACAGCGCCTGGACCATCGTCGGTGTCGTGGGAGACGTGAGCACCGATCGGCTCGACGTGCCGGCGATGCCGACGATCTACTACTCGCACCTTCAGGGTCCGGCCAATCGCATGAGCCTGGTGGTTCGCGCCTCCGGCGACAATGCCGAAGCTTTCCTGCCGGCGATCCGCCGGGAGGTGCTGGCGCTCGACCCTACCCAGGCGGTGTACGGCGGCGACACCATGGTACAGTACGTCCAGGACTCTGCCGCGATCGCTTCGCGCCGCTTTCTGCTGAGTCTGCTCTCGGGGTTTGCGGGGGCAGCGCTACTGCTCGCGCTGATCGGGGTGTATGGGGTGATCGCTTACAGCGTCGCGCAGCGAACCCGCGAGGTGGCGATCCGCGTCGCGCTCGGCGCCACAGCAGCCAGCATCATCAGCCTCATCTCACGGAATGGGGTCCGGCTGCTGCTCGCCGGACTCGGCATCGGCACGGTGGCGGCACTGGCGCTGACCCGGGCGATGCGGTCAGTGCTCTTCGGCGTGCAGCCGGCCGATCCCTGGACCTACGGGCTCGTGGCGCTCGTGCTGGGGGTGGTGGTGCTAATGGCCGGCGGCATCCCGGCCCGCCGGGCGACGCGAGTGGACCCCGCCATTACATTGCGAAGCGAGTAACCAACAAAAACCCCCGCCCGCCGTTTGGACGGGTCGGGGGATATCGTCGTGCTCAGGGGCCGCGGAGCCTTTTGCTTGCTACGTCGGACGGCCTGTGATGACCTGGAGGGTCATTTCAGTCAGGCTCGACTCAGGCCGGAGCGCCGGCGCCACGAAGGTCTTCTTCATCGTACCCCTCAGCCTGTGTACTGTGTAACTACGCTAAAACGGGTGAGGTCGGTAAGCCTGGACTCCTGCCGAAGCAGAGGTGCCACGAATGGCTTTTTCATGGGGCTGGCGGCGGAGTTTGGGTGATGGCCGGCGTCAGCGTGAGCTCAGCCAGACTGGACTCTTGCCGAAGCACGGGAGCTGCGAACACTTTCTTCATATGTCCTCGGAGAGAGCAAGATACTTCGAGCACACTAACTGCAGGTTCCGTTCCCAGCTAAGCTTGCTAAGCATTCCAATCATCACAAGCACTTAGAGATGAGCATTCGGTGCGAGCAGGTAGAGTTGTGCACTCGACACAGCGAAGCTGACGGATTCCCGCAACAATGAGGGAATCATCGAACAGCGGTATCGGTGTCGAGAGCAATGACCCCGAGCTCGGCGAGCTGGTCAAGGAGTGGCTTTCTGAGTCGCGAATGCCGTTGCCGCCGGGGTTTCGGCTGTCGTTCGAGATCACGGATCAGATCCCCACTCCCATCGATCCCCGGCCCGCCTATTCACAGGCCGGGGTCGAGGTGCGGGCCGGCGAGCCGTTAGACTGGGTTCACCTGCGCTGGACGGGGAAACCGGGGATGGCCCGGGTCGAAGCCGGCCGTCCTGAGGCGACCGTCTACCTCAGCCGGGCGGCACTGGACGACCCGGAGCTGTTGCTCCGGACCTTCGTCATGCTGGTCCTGATCTTCCTCGGCCGGCGAGCCGGACGTTTCCACCTGCACGCTGGCACGGCGGTGGACCCGGCGGGCCGAGGCTGGCTGCTCACCGGCAACAGCGGCTCCGGGAAGTCCACCACGACCGCCCTGCTGGCCTCGCGCGGCTGGGAAGTGGGAACCGACGACGTCGCCTTCCTGACGGCGTCGAACGCCCGGGCCGCGGTGCTTGGGATCCGGGTCCCCATCGCGCTCCGGCCCGGGGGCCGCGAGCTCCTGGCGCACCACGAGGGCGGGGGTCTGTCTCTGACCCGACGCCAGAAAACCGGCTTCTATGCGGAGGAGCTCGGCGGTCGCTGGCGCGAGGCGGTGGAGCCCGACTTCCTGCTCTTTGCCGAGCTGGGTAACGGACGTACCCGGTTGCTGCCTATGGAGCCCACGGAGGTGATGCGGGTCCTGGTCCAGTCCTCACCATGGGTGTTGTTCGAGAGCACGGCAGCCCAGGAGCACCTCGACCTGCTCGCGCGGCTCGGCCGGCAAGCGCGCTGTTTCCGGGCCCAGCTCGCGCCCGACCTGTTTGCGGCGCCCGGGGCGCTCGCGGATTTCCTGCCATGAAACCGCTCCGCTATCACCGTCACCCCGACCTGCGGCTGACCGCGCTCGAAGGCGAAGGCGTGGTGCTGCATCTCAAGGAGCGCCGCTATTTCACGGTGAACGAAACCGGGCTCGCGTTACTGGAAGCGCTCAAGCAGCCGCGAACGCTGGAGGAGCTGGTGAACGGATTGCTCGAGGAGTACGAGGTGACCCCGGAAGCGGCGCGAGCGACCACCACGGCATTTCTCAAACAGTGCACCGACGCCGCCGTAGTGCTCGAGCGGGCGGAATGAACCGGCGCCTGACCTCGCTCTGGCGGATCCGGGCGACACTGGCCGCGTTGTGCTTCCCTCCCCTCGTGCACCTGGTCTCCCTCGAGCGGCTCACGCGGTGGATCGAGCGGCGCCGGCCGGCCGCGCCCCCGGAAGCGTGGGACGGCGCGCTGGCGGAGTGGGTGGATCGCGTGCTCGCGAAGCTGCCGCCACCGTGGCGCCGCACCTGTCTCAAGCGCGCGCTGGTCCTGCTCTACCTAACCCGCCGCGCCGGGGGCGCCGTGCTGCTTCAGGTCGGAGTGCGCCGCGACGAGCGGGGTGACCTGGTGGCGCATGCGTGGCTCGAGCGGGACGGCGCGGCCTATCTCGAGCCCGGAACCGAGCGCCCGGAGACCTTCCAGGTGCTGGCGACCTTTCCCGCAGCGGTGGGGAGCAACCGGTGAGCGATCTCGCCGCGTATCTGCTTACCGCCGTGCGCTTCGGCGTGACACCGTCCAAGCCGGACCGAGGGCAGCTCGAGCTGCTGCCGCACCTCGCCGAGTTCGAAGGCGTTACTCCCTGGCTCTACCATCGCCTCAAACAGAGCGGCGGGCTCGACGTCTTGCCGGTTGGAGTCGCCGAGCGGCTGCGCTCGGCGGCGCTCGAAGCGGTTACCTGGAACCTGCGGGTCGACGATCAGGCCGCGGCGCTGATCGCCCTGCTCCAGAGCGCCGGACTTCCGCACATCCTGCTCAAGGGCGTGGCTCGACGCGCTCTGGGCGGGCACCACTACCACTCGCTGCGCCGCACCGCCGACGTCGATCTCCTGCTGCCCAAGGATGCGGCGGCGGCGGCCTACGAGCTGCTCACCCGGTCGGGGTACCAGCGGGTGTTTCCCGATCGCGAACATTCGCCGCACCACCATCACCTCGCGATGCTGTGGGACGAGCGGCGGGTGGGCGTGGAGCTGCACACCAGCCTGACCCAGCTGGTGAGCCCCGAGCTCACCTGGCAACGGATGAGCGCAAGCGCCAGACGCGTGGAGTGGGAGGGGCTCCAGGTGCTGGTACCCTCTCTCACCGAGCTCGCCTGGACCACGGTGGTGCAGGCGCCGACCGACGCGCTGACGCTGGGATTCCGCCTCCGGGAGCTGCTGGACTTCGCCGTGCTGGCCGAAGTCGGCGACCTGGAGTGGAAGGAGCTGGCACGCCGCTCCGGTCTGGGTGAGGCGGCCGACGGCGACAGCACGCTCCCGGTGCCGGAGCGAGTGCTGACCACGTGGGTCGAAGCGGCGAGCGGCCGTTTCGATCTCCTGCCGCTGCTGCGCTGGCGGATTCGGATTCTGGCGGCGCGCCAGCTGCGCCGCGGAGTGGCGGAGCGGCTGCTCAGCGAGAGCGCGCGGGTGACGCTCGGGCTGCCCCCGCTGCCCCCGCCGGCCTGGGTAGTGCCCCCCGCGTATCGCTGGCACCTGACCGGCAGAGTAACCCGCTCGGCGTTCCGCGCCTGGCGGGCGGTACGGGCTCGCGGTCGCGCCGGATGCATCGCCCTGGCGCTCTGCTGCGGGCTCGTAGGGAGGGCCGGCGCCCAGCAAGTGAGCGACACCCTGTGGCAGCCCAAGGTCTCTCATCCGATGTTTGCGGCGGGTCAGGGACCTGTCGTCTACATCGACGAGGCGCACCACAACTTCCACACGATGGGCGGCCGCTTTGCGCCCTTCGCCCGGCTGCTCCAGGCCGACGGCTTCGGCGTCCGGCGCTTCGTGGCGAGCTTCGACCAGGCCTCACTCGACAGCATCAGGATACTGGTCATCTCCAACGCGCTGGCCAAGGAGAACGAGACCGTCTGGGCGCGCCCCGTGCGCTCGGCGTTCAGCGCGGCGGAGATCGATGCGCTGGAGGCATGGGTCAAAGGGGGCGGCGCCCTGTTGCTCATCGCCGACCACATGCCGCTCGCCGGCGCGGCGATGGAGCTGGGCGCCCGCTTCGGTGCCCCTTACATCGACGGCTTTGCCCTCGGCAAGACACCGGCGGAAGGTCGGGTCACGATCTACCGGCGCGCGGACGGTTCGCTGGTCGACCATGTCATCACCAATGGACGCTCCCGCGAGGAGCGGGTGGATTCCATCGCGACGTTCACCGGCAGCGCGCTGCTGCACACCGTGCCGCTCGACAGCCTGCTGATCCTGCCGACGGAAACTCGCGTCTTCATCCCGCAGGTGGCTTGGCAGTTTTCCGACAGCACGCCGTATGTCGTCGGCGCGCGGCTGCTACAGGGCGCGGTGCGCCGGGTGGGCCGGGGCCGAGTGGCGCTCTTCGGTGAGGCGGCAATGTTCTCCGCACAGCGCCAGAACGGCGTGACCATGGGACTCAACGATCCGCGGGCCGTCGGCAACGCGCAGTTCGTCGTGAATCTGCTGCACTGGCTGGCCGGCAGGCTATAGGATGGGCTCGTCCCGATGACCAGCGACGCATTCCGCAAGCTCGCGCTCGCCCTTCCGAATGCCGAAGAGCGCGCGCACATGCGACATCCCGATTTTCGGGTGAACGGAAAAATCTTCGCGACCTCGAGTATCCGAGAGCCGGGTGGGCGATGGTGGCACTCACTCCCGAGGATCAGGGGATGTTCCACAGGCTTGACGCGCAGGTCCCGCGACGCATTCCTGATGCCGCGGTTGGATCCGGCGGTGCTCGCTTCCCAGGGCGTGGAGCTCGAGGAGGAGAAGGGCAAGTTGATCTACTCCTAGCGGGAAGGTGAAGCCTCGAGCAGTACGCGGGTGTCTTCGAGCAGCCGTTGGACGTCGAGCGGCAAGGTTCCGGCGTACACCCCACGAAGCCGGCCCTGCCCATCCACCAGGACGAGACTTTCGGTGTGAGCGATGCTGTCCACGCCCCAGTTCCTTCCGTCACCGAGGCTCACAAAGTAGGACTGCCGCGCGAGCCGGGCGGTTGCGGTGACGTCGCCGGTGAGCAGGTGCCAGCGCGAATCGGAGATCTGATGGTCGCCGGCAAATTGCTCGAGCACCGCGACCGAGTCGCGCTCCGGGGTCACCGAATAGGAGAGGATCTGGACCCGCGCGTCCTGCGGCAGCGAATCGAGCACCCCGGCCAGGGCATGCGTGGTCAGCGGACACACGTCGCGGCAGCGGGTGAAGAAGAAATGCGCGATCGTCACCCTGCCCTGCAACGCCGCGTCGGTGACGCGCGCACCGTTCTGGTCGAATAGCGCGAACGCGCCGACGCGGTGCATGGTGGGCGCGCTCGCCTCGCGTTCGCTCAGCCATTCGGGAACCAGGTGCGGCGTGCGGTAATACGGGAGTCCGCTCGCCTTGGAGCAGGCGGCGATTGTCCCGAGCAGGACGCTCGCGAGTCGATTCACGACCCGGCCGGGTTGCGTCCGGTACAGCCGCGCGCCCCGATCAGTCCGTACCGCTTGCCATCCCTGATCGCGTAACTCGAGCGCACACTGCCGTCGCTGTTCCACATCTGCTGCAGGCCGACCTCGTGGCCGCGGTGCTGGTTGAGCCGGAGCAGCAGCGTCCCGCCGCGGTTCCACTGTTGCTGGAGACCTTCACCCAGCCCGTGGCGGTAGTGGTATTCGTACATGAGGGTGCCCTCCTGGTACCAGCCGCGGGTTACTCCGTCGAGCTCGCCGTTCCGGAACTCGGCTCGGCGGGACACCTGGCCGCTCGGGTAGCGCTCGAGGACGACTCTCGGCTCGGCGTGGGGCGCGCCCAGCAGCCAGCCCGCGCCCGCAGCAAGCAACAGTCCGGCGGCGGCAAGATGCTTCACTGGCTCACCGTGCCGGGCTGGCCCGCGAACCCGCTGCCGTTGATGTAGGGCGCGTCCCCCGTGGTGTGGTAGTGGTAAATGCCCTGGGGGAACTCGGCCGTCACGCCGACGTGGCCGTGGGCGGCATCGAGACTCGCGCTGCTGACCGGTGCGCCGTTCTCGTTGGGGCCGTAGACCGGATAGCCGTCGAGCAGCACGCCGATGAGCGCCTCCTTGCTGGTGCGGGTGAGCCAGAGCGGCTCGACGTGGTAGTGGTATTGCCCGGTCTGCTGGGGATGTCCGTTGTACTGATCGAACGAGTTGATCTCGGCGCCGAGCGGCTGGTAGTTCGCCGCGTACTGATTGAAGAGCGGCACGCCATTGAGCGCCACGCCGATCGGACCCAGCGGCGTCGGCGACGGCGTGGTCAGCCGGCTCCGGGTGATGGGGATCCGGAACACGAGATGCTGCGAGCTGATCCGGTTGGGGTTCAGCACGAATGCCGGGTTACTCCCGTTGTAGGCCTCGTACTGTGAGCTGCCGCTCGAGAAGTAGGGACTCTTGTGGTCGGGAACGCCGGTGGCGGTGAGCACCACGAAGCTCCCTTCGACCGTCACGGTCACCCCATTGCCGAAAGCCTGGTAGAAGGCGGGAACGTTTCCGCCCCCGGTGGTGTCCGTAGTCCCGCCGCCGCTGCAAGCGAGGCCGGCCAGGAGCGACATGGCGGTGGTCCGCATCGCAAGCTCCAGAGTTCGAATTCGAAAATGAGACACCCGAAGAGTCATTGCCCCCGACTGACGGCGCTGCCGATGGTCGCGCCAAGCCACGTCCCGGCGATTACGTCGGAGAGCCAGTGGCTGTTGGTGATGAGAATCGCGAGCGGTGCGGCGAGGAGGAATACGGCATAGAGCGCGCGACCCGCGGGCCGGCGCAGCCAGGCGACGGTCAGGACGGCCGTGACCGCGGCGGTCGTAGCCGAGGGAAAGGTGCCCCAGTGAAAGGGGCGTAACCCGGCGACGCCGTTGACGAGGAAGTCCGGACAGACTGGGGAGCGCCCAGTGATCCACTTGAGCAGCTCGGCGACCAGGAGCGCAAGCAAACCTGCGCCCGCCGCCAGGCTGAGGTCGCCGCCCCAGTCTCCGGGCTGAGTCTTATCTCTGAGGCGCTGCAGCGCGGCCCCGGCGAGCAGCGCAATGCCGGCAACTTCGTAGAACACAAAGACCGAAGTCGACACGCGGTACGGCGTCGTTAGGTACAGGCGCTGCTGGGCCCAGAGTGCCATCGGCCGGTCGAGGAAGACCACCGCGAGGGCGACGAGGAGCCCACAGACAAGAAAGGAGAGAGACCCCCGGCGTTTCACGGGCGACAGCGAGGCAATGACTCCAGACCAGCAGTGGCCTGCAGGCGGTACGGGTGTCCGGCGGGGAGCTCGGTCTGGTAGAGCAAGACCGCGCGCCGGTAGAGTCGGTCGGCGAGCGGAAGATCTCCCTGGTGGCAGGCCGCCCATCCCAAATACTCGTAGCCATCCGTGATGAAGAAGGGTCCCGCAGCGGGCCGAGCCCGCTCGAACGCGTCCGCGCGGCGGTAGAACGAGTCGGCATCGGACGCTCGCCGCCGCTCCAAGAGATATGCGAGCCGGTTGAGCACGTCCCCCTGGTCGTCGCTTTGCGGAAACGCTCGCTCGAAGTCGGCGAGCGAGCGTCGCAGCAGGCGCTCGGCTTCGGTCACGTCGCCCAGCACCAGCCGGATTCCGCCGAGAGTCCGCAGCATGAGCGCCGCGTCACCGCTGGGCTCGCCATAGATCTGAATGCTTCGGTCGACTGCTGCGCGAGCGAAGGAATCGGCCGCCACGAAGTCTCCCTTGCGCTCCAGCAACACGGCCAGGGCTCCAAGAGAGGCCTTGGTCTCCCGATGGTGGTCGCCGTAGAGCTGACGGGTCATCGCCAGGGCTTCGCGATCCAGGGCCTCTGACTCCGGCAGGGATGCCGGATCGCGAAGTGCCGAGGCGAGGTGGCGCATCGTCGTCAGGGTGGATGCGTGAAGCCCCCCGAAAATGCGCCGCTGGTCCACCAGCGCCGCTCGAAGGTTTGCGACCGCTTCGGGGTAGCGTCCTTGCTCGAAGAGCAGGTAACCCAGATCGGATTGCACCTCGGTCCGCTCCGGCAACGCGAGAGTGGATACCGACAGGGCGTCTCGCAGGAGCTGCTCGGCCTCTGCGAATCGCTGGAGGTGCTCGAGGGCGGATCCCAGGTTACGCTCGGTCTCGACCAGCGCGAGACTCCCAGGACTGCTCACCTTTCGGTAGAGGTCCAGCGACCGGCGCAGCACGCGCTCCGCTTCCAGGTAGCGTCCCGTTTCGTAGAGCACGGTGCCGTGCCTGGCGAGGGTCGCCGCCAGATCCTCGGTCGGCGTTCCGGAACGCTCCTGAATCGCCAGGGCCTGGCTCAGTAACGAATCGGCCGCTCCCATGTGACCGACTCCGTATTCCAGGCCGCCGAGAATGCTGAGCGTCCCCGCCAGCAGCTCCGGCTGGTTCGCCAATTCGCTCCGGCTCCGGCGCGCGGCGTCGCCCAGCAACAGCTCCACATTGACCTTGCCGCGATCCGCCGCGTCGGGACTCCAGCCCCGGAACATCCGCAACAGGGTGAGGTTGCCCGCCACGGCCTTTCCGGCTTCGCGCTTCCCCCGATCGCGCTC
>CAYNNS010000041.1:0-16392 GCA_964398345.1 uncultured Gemmatimonas sp.
CGCGGCCGCGCTCGGTGGCGAAGTAGAACTGGTACCACCAGGCCAGCTCCGCCCGGGGGGGCAGTGGTTTCTTGTTCGCCTCGCGGCTGCCGATCAGATAGCCGCTCACCGAGACCATGGCGCGGCAGCGCTCCGGCCAGAGGGCGGCGACGATGTTGGCGGTCCTCGCCCCCCAGTCACAGCCGCCGATGATCGCCTTGTCGATTTTGAGCGCGTCCAGCAGGGCGATGGTATCGACGGCGAGCGCGGCCTGCTGGCCGTTCCGCATCGTCTGAGCCGAGAGAAACCGCGTCGGGCCGTAGCCCCGGAGAAACGGCACGATGACGCGATAGCCGGCGTCCGCGAGCAGCGGCAGCACATCCACATAGGTATTGATGTCGTACGGCCAGCCGTGCAGCAGCACGACGGGAGGGCCGTTGCTGGGCCCTCCGTCGACATACCCCACACTGAGCACCCCGGCGTCGATCTGTTTTACAGGCCCCATGGTCCTTGCCTGGTCGAAGGCACCGAAGCGCGTAGCAGCGAGCGCCAGGGCCGTGCTGCCCAGGAATTCGCGGCGCTCCATCACCCGAAGGTAAAGCAAAAGGCCTCGGCGCCGGCGCCAAAAAACGCGATTTCGAACTGCCGGTCCACGATCGGCCGCGACTGCCGGATCAGCTGATAGGTCCGCTGCTCGTTGAGGGTTCCCTCGCCGTGCTCGTCCACGTCAGTGCCGTGCGCCGCGCCCGGCGGCTTGCCGTCGAGGCTAACCCGGTAGCGCACCGAGCCCCCTTTCGTGGCCGGTCCCATGACGAGATGGACGTCGCGGGCGTGGAACTCAAAGAGAATCTTGCCGTTGGGCGCGTTGGACTTGACGGACTTCTGGTCCTGGCGCCAGCCACCGGCCAGCGCCCACTCGTTCCGCTTGAGCCGCGCTGGCGGGGTATAGATGTTTCCCACCCGCGTGGAAACGTAGTGCTCGGCCTTCGCCGAGCTGGTGTAGGTCTCCGGCGTCGCGAGGTTGTCCCAGTCGGCGGGGGCCTCGATGCCTGGGGCATCGGGGGTGACCGTGCCGCTCCCGATACCGGTCGCTCCTGCCTCCATCAGCAGACGCTGAATCACCCGCTCGGTCTGCTCGTAGGCGCCTTCGCCGAGCTGCTGGTGGCGGACTACGCCTTTGCCGTCGACCAGGTACACCGCGGGCCAGGCGTTGTTGTCGAAGGCATTCCAGATGCCGTAGTCGTTGTCGACGGCGATCGGATAGCCAATCCGCCTGGGTGCCAGCCCCCGGCGCACGTTGTCGAGCTCGTGCTCGAAAGCAAACTCCGGCGTATGGGCCCCGATGACCACCAGTCCATGTTCCTTGTATTTCTCGGCCCAGGCCCGGACGTAGGGAAATGACCGCAGCCAGTTGATGCAGGTGTAGGTACAGAAGTTGACGAGCACCACCTTGCCGCTGAGGCTCGCCGCGGTGAGCGGCGGCGAATTCAGCCACGCATTGGCGTGCCGCAATCCCGCCAACGGGGCTTCGGTCGATTGGGTGAGGCCCAGCATGTTGCGCTCCAGTCCGGTCACGATCGCCGCCGCGGCGGCGAGGAAGCTGCGGCGATCGTGGTTCACTTGGCCCCCGCCGCCTGCTCGATCACCCGGACAACTTCAGCCGGGTGCGAGAGAAAGGGGACGTGGCTCGACTTGATCTCGGTGGTCTTCGCGTTGATCCGCTTCGCGTAGAAGCGCTCCTGCTCGGGATTGATCGCCTTGTCGTCCTGCGAGACGATGTACCACGACGGAATCGTCTTCCACGCCGCCTGGTCCACCGAGGAGCCGAACACGCTGCCGATGATCGGCTTCTGGGCGGCCGCAAAGACCCGGGTCTCCGCCGCCGGGAGGTCGGCGGCAAAGAGCGCGTGGAATTTCGCCGGGTCGATATAGAGAAAGCCCGCCTTGTCGGGCCTGAGGGCGCCGCCGAGCTCGGTGGGATACTTCTCTCCGAGGGCACCGAGCGGCTCGCCGGGCTCCGGCGCGAAGGCCGCGATGTAGACCAACGCCTTGACGTTGGCGTTGCCGGCCGCGGCGGCGGTGATGACCGCGCCGCCGTACGAGTGGCCGACCAGCACGACGGGCCCCGTCTGCGCGTCCACCACGCGCTTGGTGGTCTCGACGTCCGCGGCGAGCGAGGTGAGGGGGTTTTGCACCGCGATCACGGTGTAGCCGTCCTTCTGGAGGATCGGGATGACGCGTTGCCAGCTCGAGCCGTCCGCGAAGGCGCCGTGGACGAGCACAATGGTGGGCTTGGGTGCCTGGGCCGTCAGGGGGCCGGCGATGCTCAGGCTGACGAGCGCCAATTGGGCAAGCGAAGTGGGGGTCATCTCAGTTCTCCTGATCCTGCGGGGGTTTGGGAGCCGGCACCACGAACTCCACCAGCCTGGATGCGCCGGCGATCGGCCGGTGGGTGGGATCCGCCAGCTCGAGCAGCACTTTGTGCGGTCCAGGCGGCAATCCCACCAAGACCAGCGTTTCGTTGCTGGTATCGACGAAGGGCCAGGCCTGGTCATCTACCTTGACGTGCAGGTGTCCAATGCGGGGCGACACTCCCAGCGCGGTGCGATTGAACACCGGCAGAATCCGCAGGTTCTCGGTCCGATATTGAATGAACACGCGCCCCAGGGCGAGCTGCTCGGGGATTGGCGGGTCGACGACCAGTCTTGCGGGGGGCTCGCTCTCGAGCGCCACCAGCTCGGTGGCCCCCTTCACGTCCCGCGCCGTCTGGGCGGTCAGCGCCAGTGGATTGACGGCGACGGTGCCGCCGATCATGGCAGCTATTATCGCGATTTGCCTTGCCCGTGACATGGAACCTCTCTTATATGTGTGGAGCCAACACAGCGTGCACCTCACGGTTCAGCCGTCACCCAGGTCACCCAACAGACGGGCCAGGTCCATTTCCGCTTCCCGGGTCTGGAGGCCGCGCTGGAATGCGGCTTGGATCCGGCTCCTGGACTTCGGGTCGCGAAGGCCCTCGGCAAACAGCTCGAAGTCGCGACGGAAGTCTTCGGCCGGCGCGAGGGCGATCGCGTTGACCCGCTCCTTGACCGCGATGCGGCCGGCGGCCGGAAACCCGGCGATCCGATGCGCGAGCGACCTGACGAAATCGCCCAGCTCTCCGGCTGGGAGCGCTCGATTAATCCAGCCGTAACGCTCCGCCAATTCGGCGTCGTAATCATTCGCGCTCAGCATGACCTCGAGCGCCCGGGCGCGGCCGATGAGGCGGGTGAGGTGCTGGGCTCCACCAGCGCCGGGGATTGCGCCGAAGGCCGGCTCGAATTGACTGAAGACCGCCCACTCACGCGCGGCAAAGCGCATGTCACACGACAGGACGAATTCGCTGCCCACATCACGCACGCGACCTTCGATCTGCGCGATGCTGACGAGCCGGCTGGCGCTTAGCTGGCGAAACAGGTACCAGATCGACGCTTCGCCGGTCAGCCTTACCGCCTCCTCCCGGATTTCTTTGGTCCGGGTCAAATCGACGTGGGAAATGAAATAGTCGGGGTCGGCGCTCTTGAACACCAGCACCTGAACCAGGGGGTCGGCTTCGGCCCAGCGCACGAGGGAGACCAGATCGCGGAATAGTTCGGGTCCCAGAAGATTCATGGGCGGGGCCGCGATCTCCACAAACAACACGGCCGCTTGCTCGTGGACATGTAGCGTCTCGAATTCCATTGCCTCGCTCTATCGGAACGATTTGAAGGCCGCCCGCAGCTCCTGGGCGAAGAGACCGGGCTGCTCCCACGCGGCGAAGTGCCCACCCTTTTCGACCTCATGAAAGTAGGCGAGACTGGGATAGGCGCGCCGCACCCACGACTCCGGCGGGCGGTACAGGTCCTCCTGAAAAACCGTGACGGCCACCGGCAGCTTGATCTCGGACGTCTTCCACGCGGCCGGGCTGGTCGCCCCCCGCGGGCCGTTCTCAAAGTAGAGGCGCGCGGATGAGGCCGCGGTGTTGGTCAGCCAGTAGAGGGTGATGTCGTCCAGTACGTCGTCTCGGGTGAGCGACTGTTGCGGATCGGTGCCGTACGCCCACTTGGTGAAGCCGGGATGGACGAGAATCCAAGCGGCAAGTCCGGCCGGAGAATCGGTGGTGCCATAGCCGACCGCCTGCGGGCGCGCGGCCAGCATCGTGAAGTAGGCGAGGCTACCCATTCTCGCCGTTGCCCGGAGCGCGTCGATGGCGGCGCGTTCCTTGTCGGAGAGGTCCGCCGGCAGGGTGCCGCTCGCGAGACCCGCGCTCACCTCGGGCGGTGTCGCCGCCGGCAAGTTGACGTGGATGCCGAGCAAACCCGGCACCTTCTGGCGTGCCATCTCGCTGGAGACGGGGGTTCCCCAATCGCCGCCCTGCGCGACGTACCGCGAGTAGCCGAGGCGTTGCATCAGCTCGCCCCACGCGCGCGCGATGTGGGTGGGCTCCCAGCCGGGCCCGTTCGGGTGGCCGGAGAAGCCGTAGCCGGGCAGCGACGGGATGACCACGTCGAAGGCGTCCGCGGCGCTGCCTCCGTGCGCGGTCGGGTTGGTGAGCGGAGCGATGATCTTGAGCTGCTCAATGATCGATCCCGGCCAGCCATGCGTGACGATCAATGGCAGCGCATTCTTCTCTTTCGACTTGACGTGAATGAAGTGAATGTCGACTCCATCGATATTGGTCACGAATTGCGGCAAGGCATTCAGGCGCGCTTCGACTTTGCGCCAGTCGTAACCCGTTCGCCAGTAGCGCACCAGCTCCCGCATCCTGGCCAGCTGGGCGCCCTGCGAGGCATCGGGGACGGTTTCCTTGTCGGGCCATCGCGTCGCGGCGAGACGCCGGCGCAGGTCGTCGAGCTGCGGTTGCGGGATATAAAGATGAAACGGACGAATGGACGTGCCGGACGCGGGCTGAGGAGACCGCGTGGTCTGGCCGTAGCACGGGGCCGCGAGCAGCACGAGCGACCATGCTGTGAGCTTCGGGATTCGGTACATCGTTACTCCGTCCTCAAGTTCGTAGGGATTTGAAGCCCGCCCGCAAGTCGGTCACGAAGTTGTCGGTCTGTTCCCAGGCCGCGAAGTGGCAGCCCTTGGGAAAGCGTGTGTATCGCAGCAGCTTGGGATACGCCCGCCGAGCCCAGCTTTCCGGGGCCTGATAGATCTCGTCCGCGAAAGCCATCACGGCAACCGGGAGCTGCACGCCCCTGGCGTCGAAGAAGCCCCCTTTGGCCACTTGAGTCGTATCCCAGTAGAGGCGCGCCGAAGAGATCGCTGTGTTGGTCAGCCAGTAGAGGGTGACGTTGTCGAGGATGTCGTCGCGCGAGAGTCCTTCCTTGACTCCGTCGAACACTCGCACGATCAGCTCTTCGCTGGACGCGTCGTGGTCGATCATCCAGGCCGCAAGTCCGATAGGCGAATCAACCAGGCCATACAGAGTCTGGGGACGCTGCCCCATCTCGATGGCGTAGCCGAGCCCCTTCTTGTAGAAGAAGTTGAGCTGATCCCAGGCGCGCTTCTCGTCGGGCGACAGATTGTCCGGCACCTTGCCGCTCGCCATGGCCTGCACGATCTCGGGCGGAACCGTCGCCGCCATGTTGGTGGAAATCCCGAGCAGACCCGGAGGCTGCTGCAGCGCCATCGTCTCGGAGACCGCGTTGCCCCAGTCGCCACCCTGTGCCACGTACCGGGTGTAGCCGAGCCGCTGCATCAGCGTTGCCCACGCGGTGGCGATGCGGACCGGGTGCCAGCCCGGCGCGGTCGGCTTGCCGGAGAACCCATAACCCGGTAGCGACGGGATCACCACGTGGAACGCATCCTCGGCGGTGCCGCCGTGCGCGGTGGGATCGGTGAGCGGCTCGATGATCTTGAGCTGTTCGATGATCGAGCCGGGCCAGCCATGGGTGATGATGACCGGCAGCGCATTCGCGTGCTTCGACTTCACGTGGATGAAATGAATGTCGAGGCCGTCGATGTTGGTGATGAAGTGGGGGAGCGCGGCCAGCCGGGCCTCGCACTTCTTCCAGTCGTACTCCGTGCCCCAGTACTTCGCGAGATTCTGCATGGTGCGGAGCGGGACACCCTGCGATGAATCCGTCACCCACTCCCGATCCGGCCACTTGGTCGCGTTGACCCGCCGGCGGAGATCGGCGAGATCGGCGTCCGGAAACTTCACCTGGAAGGGCCGGACGGCTCCCTGTTCGCCGCCCGTGCGTGGTGCGGTTCCGCTGATCGCGTGTGTCATGTCATCCAGCCTCCGGTTGATATCGAGAAAACCAAGGGGGCCGGCGGCAACGGTTGCCGCGGCCACACCAACGAAACGGCGGCGTTCGAGGTCGAGTGGTTTGGACATTCGGTGTTTCTCCCAGTGAGAGGATCTCAATCTCCGGATCCTCGATCCGTCCGGCTATTGGACGATGGTATTGGCCGTGACATCCCTGCGCGCGTGCGACGCCGTTCCAGGAGCCACGCCGCCACCAATCCGTACAGCAGCGTCTGGATCCAGAGCGCCCCCCACGACCGCCACGCCTCCGACAGCGTCGCCCCCATCTCGCCGACCTGGACGAAGCCCCGAATCCCGAATGTGGTCGGGAGCGCCAGGGCGATGGTCCGAACCCAGGCCGCCTGCGTATCGGCCGGGAAACTGATGCCGGAGAGGAACAGCGCCGGCACCGAGGTTAGCACGAGCGCGACGGTGGACGACTCGGGCCGTTCGAACAGCTCACCGATCGCAAGGCCGAGCAAAGTGCTCGAGGTGATGAAGGGGACGAGGAAGGCGGCGGTGGTGCCGAGGTCGGCGTGGAGCGGGAGCCCATAGAGGCGGAATACGACCAGGAACATGAACGCGGCCTGCAGCAGATAGAGGCCAAGCATCACTACCGCAATGCCACCGAGTGTGGCCCACACCGGCTCCGGGTTGCCGACCGGCTGATGCCGGTCGATCACGCGTAGCGTCCCCATCCCGATGAGCAGCGTCTGTTGCAACACCAGGATGAAGACCGCGGGCACCACAAACGTGGCGTAGCCTCCCAGCGGATTGAACAGCGGCCAGCTCGCCAGTCGCACCGGAACGTGGCGCTTCGCGTTGCCGGCCCCGAGGGCCGCGGCAACCGCGCTGACGCTCCCAGCCACAGTGCTGCGCACCAGCAGGTAACTTCCATCTGCATAGGTCGTGAGGGTCGCAGGCTCATGCCGGAGGACGTGACGCTCGAAGTCCACCGGAATGAGCACCGCACCCGCTGCCTTTCCCGCTCGAACCGCGGCCTGCGCCGCTTCGAGGTCCGCCGTTCGACCGGTCACGGCCACCCCTTCCGTCGCGTCGAGCCAGCGGGTGAACCTGCGGCTCATTGGGGTGTGATCGCGGTCCACCACGAGTACCGGCTCGTCGCGCAGGACCTGATGGAGGTACGGCGTAGGATAGAACAGCGCGTAGAAGGCCGATGCGACGACGACCAGGCTGAGCATCTCCTGCTTCTTGGCGATCGTGCGGAGGGTGCGCGCCGCGGCGCGGCCGAGCGCCTTCACTCTCGTCCCCAATAGCGCGGCTCGCGCAATAGCGCGGGCAAACGGCGCACCGCGAGCGCGAAGCAGACGAGCGTCGTTACGGCCAGTGCCAGGAGCGGACCGCCCGCGGCCTCCGGAGCGCCGACGCTGATTCCCGAGCGGACGAGGGCCATGCCGTGCGTGAGGGGGATGGTCTGCGCCCACGCGCGCGCCCCCGCCGGCATGGCAGAGAGCGGAAACGTGACGCCGCTGAACGCCACCGCCGGGCCCAGGATTACCGCGCCCGCGCCCAAACTCACCCGCAGATTGGCGGTTCCGGCGATGATCAGGAGGCCGATCGCCTGGCTGGCGAGCACGAACGCGAGGGCAGCGACCACCAACAGCCAAGCCGGCCCCCGCACCGGAACGCCGTACCAGGCCGCATAGACTCCGAAGAGCGCCGTTACCAGGAGGAAGTTTGCAATGGTGTAAGGCGCGAGCTTCCCCAGCCACGCCGCGGCAGTCGAGCCACGCGCCGTCTCCAGCCACTCGGAGGCAGATCCGTCGGCGAGCTCGCGCCCGACGGCATAGATCGTCGCGATGCCGATTACCACTTGCAGCAGTCCCCCGATCAACAAGAGGCCGAGCGCCTGGGCATAGCTGACGGAGGGATTGAACAGGGACCGCAAGTCCACGCTGATGGGCACGGCCTTCCCGCCGCTCAGTGCCGCAAGCAGCGCGGCTGCCGTTGAGGCTCCCCGGGACACGTCGCTCGCCAGGTTTCCTCCTGCGGTGAGGTACTCATCGTTGAAGAGGAAGGTGACGTGGGGGGAGCGGCCCCGAAGCAGGTCGCGCTCAAAATTCAGCGGAACCACGAGAACCCCATACACCTTGCGCTCGACCACCGCAGACCGCGCGGCCCCCAGATCCTCGACATAACCCGCCAACCTGGCGCTGCGCGTCGCCTCGAGCCATCGCGCGGCGGTGCGCGAGGTCGCGCTCCGATCCAGATCCAGCACGGCGACGGGGAGATCCCGAACCACCTCGGCCCTGAACACCCCCACGAGCAACAGGGTCATGACCACCGGGATCGGCCCGAGCACAGCCCAGAGCAGCGGAAGGCGGCGCAGTCGCTGGAGCTCCCGGCGCATCACCGCGGCCAGCGCACTCATCCGCGCGCTCCCCGTGGCCAGTGCACCAATGCGCTCATACCCGGCCGCAGCGCCGGGACCTGACGCACGGGCCGGGCGCGGACTTCGAACGTGCGAACATCGAAACCGCCCGCCTCTCGGGTCGCTCGCCAGGTCGCGAAGGCGCCGAGCGGCGAGATGTAGTAGACGGTGAACGGGCGAGTCGCGGAGTCCACTGCGGGGATGCTGATGGTGAGCGTGTCTCCGATCCGGAGGCCCGCGAGGCGGTCCTCCCGGAGGTTGAGCGTGACCCACTGGTCCGAGAGGTCCACGATCGTGAGGATCGGCTGGCCCGGCCCGACCAGCTCACCCTGTTCCATGACCTTGAGCAGCACCTGGCCGTCGACCGCCGAGCGGAGCACGTTCTCGCTCACATAACTCTCCGCTTCGGCGACCGCGCCTTCGGCCCGGCGAAAGTCGGCCGCCGCCGCCGCGCGGTCTTCGCTCCGCGCTCCTGCCATCGCGAGATCGTACTGGGCCTTCGCCGCTTCGGCTCCCTCACGGCTCGTCTTCAACGCGGCCTCTGCCTCGTCGCGCCTTTGCGTCGGCACCACTCCGTCGCGTTGCAGCCGGTCCAGCCGGGCAAACGTGGTCTCCGCGATGGTGGCCGAGGCGACGGCGCGGAGCCAGTTCTCGCGCGCGGCGCGGATGTCCTGCTCGCGGGAGCCGTGTTGCACCTTGTCCCGGATGGCGCGCGCGGCGTCGCGCGCGGCCAGCGCTTGCGAGGCTTTAGCGCGGATTTCGGGGCCGTCGAGTGTCGCGACGATCTCGCCGCGCCGCACGCTGTCACCCTCCCGCACGTAGAGCGAGTCCACTCTACCCGACACCTTCGCGGCCACGGTGACCTGCTTGGCGTCGGTCTCGCCTTGCAGGGTCACCCGATCGCGCGCGCAGGCCGCGAGCAACAAGAGGCTGAGTGCCGGTTTCATCGTAGCTCCTTCGCCGGAGTTGCGCGGTCCAGGTACTCCAGAAACCGCCGGCTCTGCCCGCTGGTCTCGAGCAGCCGGGCGACGGCCAGGTCCAGTTCGTACAGGGCAGTCAGTCGTTCAACCTGTGCGCGGGAAAGGGCCAGCTGCGCATCGACCACATTGAGCGAGGTCCCGACGCCCGCGGCATAGGCCTTCTGCTCGGAGCTCAAGCTCTCCTCCGCCAGCGCCAGCATGGTCTCGAGCGCCTGGTACTGCTCCAGTGCCGATTGGTATTCGTCGTACCGTTGCTGCACCAGTGTGGCGATTTCGTGGCGGGCATGGTCGCGCTCGGAACCGAGTGCCTGCTCGAGATGCTGAGCCGAATGCAGGCGGTTGATCCGGGCGAAGCCGTCGAACAGCTCCCAGCGCGCGCCGACTCCGACGATCCACTTGGGATCGACCGTCGCATCGAGTCCCCGCTGCAAGAACTCGTACGTGCCGAAGGCGCTGATTGCCGGAAAGAGCTCGCCTCGGGCGGCGGAGGCGCCCTGGTGCGCCTGCTCTTCGAGCGCGGCCAATCGTCCAACCGTTGGATTGCCGGAATCGGCGGCGGCCGCGAAGGCCGAGCGCGGCTCCAGGTCCGTGATCAACGCCAGAGGCGTGCTGGGCACGACGTCTGCCTGCGTCCTCAGCGTGGATTGCAGCGCGACCGTCGCCAGCTCGACGTCGCGGCGCGCCTTCTTGAACTCCCGGTCGGCTTCGGCTTGCGCCACCTGGGCTCGCAGCTCATCGGTGCGGGCGATCTGGCCGGCGTCGCGCAATCGATGGGCATCCTCGAGGTGCCGAGTGAGTGTCTCCAGTGCCCGGCGTCTCACCTCGAGGACGTCCGCGGCGAGGCGGCGTTTGAAGTAACGCGCTACCAGCTCCGTGGTAATGCCGTTTTCGGACATCCTGCGGTCCTGCTCCGCCGCGGTCACGCCCGCCCGGGCGATACGGTTGGACGCCAGGATGCTGCCACCGGCGAACAGCGTCCACCGTCCAGACACGCCGACGCGGTACGGATCATTCTGCAGCACCGTCGCGCTGAGCGGGGGAATGGGCACCGCGGGATTCAGTGCGGAGAGCAGCGGGCGCAGCGCGTTGAGATCGACGAAGAGGCGGTCGTTCAGATGGCCGTACATCCCGGTGGCGCTGATGGTCGGGTAGTAGAGGCCCCGCGCTGCGGCCTGCAGGGACCGCGATCGCTCCAGCTGCGCGTCGGCCGCCTTGAGCTGGCGGTTCTGTTGTTGCGTCAGCGCGAGCGCATCGCGGAAAGTGAGTGACGTTTGCGCGTGGAGCGGCAACGCCAGTCCCAGGGCGAGGAGTCCGGCGAGCCGTGCGGGTCGCATCGCGGTCAGGCCCGGACCTGGATGCTGCCTTCGACCTCGCGCACCTCGTACACGTGGAGCGGCTTCGTCGCCGGGCCGCTGAGCACCTTTCCGGTGGCGATATCAAAGCGCGAGCCGTGGCACTGGCACATGATCGTCGTTCCAGTGAGCAGGCCACCGGAGAGCGGGCACGCGGCGGGGGCGCAGGTGCAGAGGTCATCGAAGGCGTAGAGGCGGTCGTTGACCCGCGCGACGGCGATCCGGAGTTTGCGGTCTTCCAGATAGGACGCGACGACGAACTCGTTGGGGACGCCTTCGCCGGGCCCGAGCGTGCGGAAGTCACCGGTAGTGAGGCCAGTCATCGGCTTCTCCTTCCTTCATCGCTCAGCCAAGTCATCAAGGGCGCGCGCGAGGCCCATCTCTCCGTCCCGGGTTTGAAATCCTCGCTGCAGTCCTGCCTGCAGCCTGTCCTGGACCTCGGGTCGGCGAGCCATCTCGCCAAAGAGATCGGAATCCCGGCGGAAGTCGTCCATCGGGGCGAGCGCGATCGCATTGACCCTGTCCTTGATCGCGACCTGGCTGAAAGCCGGGAACCCGGCGATCCGATGGGCCAGCGTGCGGACGGAGCCCGCGAGTTCGCTGCCCGGCAGCGCACGGTTGATCCAGCCGTATCGCTCGGCCAGCTCCGCGCTGTAGTCCTCCGCACTCAGCATCACCTCGAGCGCGCGGCCGCGACCCAGCAGGCGGGTCAGGTGCTGGACTCCACCTGCACCGGGGATGAGGCCGAACCCCTGCTCCGGCTGACTGAAGATCGCGGACTCTCGGGCAGCAAAGCGCATGTCGCACGCTAGCACGAACTCGCTTCCCGCGCCGCGCACGCGACCCTCGATCTGCGCGATCGAGACGAGGCGGCTGGCGCTGAGATACCGGAATAGCAGGCCGATCGAGGGCTCGCCGGCGAGCTTGACCGCTTCGTCCCGATACTCTCCGATCCGGGTCACGTCGACGTGGGAGATGAAGTAGTCGGGGTCGGCGCTCGTGAACACGATCACCCGGCATGACTCGTCTGTCCCGGCCTGGCGAATAAGGGACACGAGATCGCGGACCATCGCGGGTCCCAGCAGATTCATCGGCGGGGCTGCGAACGCCGCGAACAGCACGGCACCTTCGGTTCGCACAACGAGCGTCTCGAACCCCATCAGGGTCTCACCTCTGCGTCAGTAGGGATACTCCGGGATGATGTCAGCCTGCTTCGCGTCGAGCCGCAGCTCAGCGGGGGCACCCGCAGGGACGATGGGATGGTGCGGCATGACCGGGGCGATGCGTTCGTAGCCGGCGCCCAGGGGCGGTCGCTTGTCCGCCTCCCCCTTGTTCGGCCAGAGCGACATGGCGCGCTCGGCCAGAGCCGTGATCGTGAGCGACGGGTTCACCCCCGGGTTAGCCGGCATCACGCTCCCATCCATCACGTGCAAGCCGGGCTGACCGAACGCGCGCTGGTAGGGATCGACGGCGCCGTTTGTGCTGCTGTCGCCGATCGGGATCCCGCCGATGAAGTGCGCCGAGGCGTTGCGATTGATGACCTCGAACAGCACCGCCCCCTCGCCGCTGCCCATCTTTCTAGCCACGCGATCGACGAAGTCCTCGACCACGGGGATGTGCAACGGGGGCGGTGTGCCGGAGCCATGCCGGCTCCGGAGCAGGCCGTCGTGCCAATAGAGGTCGATAGAGGTGTCGGTCGTCTGCATGCACAGCATGATGACCGAGCGCTCGGACCAGTGATGCGGATCTTTGATGCTGAGCAGTTCGGTAGGGTGCGCGGCCAGCTGTTTGAGGTACGACAAGACGGGGTGCTTCTGCTCGCCATGCTGGTGGTAGGTGGTCAGGAACGAGAACACATTGCTCCCGACCCCATAGACAGTAGGCTCGATGCTGGTCACCGCATCGGGCCAGACCCCCGAGGTGATCGAGATTGACCCCGGCGTAATGTGGATCTTCTCCGGGTCGCGCTCCCACTGTCCGTGGGGTCGCGTGACCGTGAGAAGCTGCTCGGAGTTGGTCCGGGCCCGCGTGCCGAGCTTGCTGGACAGCCCGGCGAGACGGCCCATGTGCTGCATATGTAGGAGGAGCTTGGAGGAGCCGTACGCGTGGGCGGCGACGATCACCTGTTCGGCGGTGTAGGTGTGGCGGTGGAGGTGCACCGCGCGCTGGGCCCAGCCGGGGTGCCGCGCATGCACCTCGAACCCGCCTCCGTCGAGCGGCACGAGGTCGTACACCTCGTGCAGCTCATGAATCTCGGCGCCGAGCTTTTCCGCCAGGTAAAGGTAGTTCGTGGTCAGCTTGTTCTTGGCGTTGTGGCCGCAGCCGATGTTGCAGTTGCCGCAGGAAATGCAGCCGCTGCGGCGCGGCCCGACCCCGCCGAAGTACGGGTCGTCCACCTCGACGCCCGGGCTCCCGAAGTACACGCCCACCGGAGCCTTGTTGAACGTTTCCCCTCTGCCCATCGCGGTCGCCACCTGATGCAGCACCCGGTCCGCATCGGTCGGCATGTAGGGATAACGCACCACGCCAAGCATCCGGGCCGCCTGGTCGAGGTACGGCGCCAGCTCCTCGGCCCAGTCCGTGATGCCGGCCCATTCCGGGGCGCCGAAGAACTGTTTGGGAGGGACGTACAGGGTGTTGGCATAGACGTGGGAGCCGCCACCCACGCCCGCGCCGCAAAGGATGAGTACGTCGTCGAGGAACTCGAGCCTTTGAATCCCATACAACTCCGCGGCGGGAAACCACAAATAGCGTGGGTGATCCCATTGGGTCTTTGGAATGTCTTCGTCTTTCCAGCGTCTGCCGGACTCCATGACGCCAACCCGGTAGCCCTTCTCGGCGGCACGCAGCGCGGCGACGCTCCCACCGAAGCCAGAGCCGATGATTACCACGTCGTAGTCGAGTCTGGCCATGAACCCTCAGCCGCGGGCGAGCAAGGAAGGATTGACGCCCTCGATGTGGAGGCTTTGTCGCTCGGCGAGTGCCCTATGCAGGGGCAGGCGGCGAATTCGCTTCCCCGTGGCGGCAAACACCGCGTTGGCGAGCGCTGGGGCGGTGGCGGCTGTGCCCGGCTCGCCGATCCCGCCCGGCGCCTCGAGGTTCCGCACCAGGTGGACCTCGATGGGTGGCGCCTCGTTCATCCGAAGCACCCGATAGTCGTGAAAGTTGGATTGCTCCACCCGGCCGTTCTTGAGGGTGATCTCGCCCCAGAGCGCGCCGCTGATCCCGAAGACGACGCCGCTTTGAATCTGCGCCGTGACCGTGTCGGGGTTGATCATCATGCCGCAGTCCACCGCGCAGACGACGCGCCGCACCGCGATCTCTCCGCCGGTCACTTCGCCCTCGGCCACCAGAGCCAGGTAGGTGTCCCATCCGCTGTACATCAGCGCCACACCACGCCCGTGGCCGGCAGGGAGCGGCGTTCCCCAACCCGCCTTCTCCGCCGCCAGGTCGAGCACCGCCAGGGCTCGAGGCGACTTCCCCAGCATGCCGCGGCGAAACGCGACCGGATCCTGCCCGGCCGCGGCGGCGAGCTCGTCGATGAAGGTCTCGACCACGAAAGAGTTGTGGGTGACGCCAACCCCGCGCCACCACCCAGTGCGGAGCACCGGTTCCTCGTGCCGCACGTACTCGACGTGGATGGACGGGATGTCGTAGAGCAGCTGTGCCGACCCGTCCACCGCGTCTCCATCCAGCCCGTTCCTGAACGCGGGAGGCGCCCAGCGGGAGAGAATCGAGATGCCTACGATCCGGTGATTCCAGGCGACCAGCTTGCCCTTGGAATCGAGGCCGGCGCTGATCCTGTCGTAGTAATAGGGGCGATACACATCGTGCTGAATGTCCTCCTCGCGGGTCCAGACGATCTTGACGGGACCCTCGACCTGCTTCGCGATGCGAACTGCCTGGGTCACATAATCGTGTTCCAGTCGCCGCCCGAACCCGCCGCCCAGCAGGTAGTTGTGAAACGTGACTTTCTCCAGCGGCAACCCGGTGACTTCCGCGGCGGTCGTGCGGGCCCGGCCTTGCACTTGTGAGCCGGCCCACACCTCGCAGCTATCGCGCGTTACGTGGACCGTACAGCTCAGCGGCTCCATGGCGGCGTGGGCCAGGAAGGGCACCTGATACGTCGCCTCGATCGTGCGAGCTGCCCGGCCAGCACCCGAGCCCTCCTTCCGGGCCACAACGGCCGAGCCGCGCGATGCCTCCTCAAGCTCCTTGACGACATCGGCGGTGGTAACCTTTGCGTTGGGTCCGTCATCCCAGCGGATAGCGAGCGCCGCCAGGCCCTGCTTGGCGGCCCACATGTGATCCGCGACCACAGCGACGACCTCATCCAGCCGCACGACCTGATGCACCCCCTTGATTGCCAGGGCTTTGCTCTCGTCCAGTCCAGCGACTTTTCCGCCCAGCACCGGACTCGCCGCCACCGTGGCGATCTTCATGCCCGGCAACCGCACGTCGATGCCGAACTGAGCGGTCCCGTTGACTTTCGATGGGACGTCGAGCCGCTTTGCCGGGGTGCCGATCAGGGTAAACGTCTTTGGATCCTTGAGCGCCACCTCTTGCGGCACCGGTAGCTTGGCTGCCCGCTCCGCCACTTCACCGTACCCGACTCTACGGCCGCTCCCCGAGTGAATCACCGCTCCCTTGTCGGCCCGGCATGCGCCGGGATCGACGCCCCAGCTCTCGGCCGCCGCGGCGACAAGCATGGTGCGGGCGGCCGCCCCGGCGTGCCGCATCGGCTTGAAGAAGGCTCGCACCGAAGTGGACCCACCGGTGGCCTGGAAACCGAGCACCGGGTTGGCGTAGAGTCGGTCGTCGCCGGGGGCATGTTCGATCCTAACCCGGTCCAACCCGATCTCCAGCTCTTCGGCCACCAGCATCGCCAACGCGGTGGAGATCCCTTGCCCCATTTCCGCCTGGGGAACGGTCACGGTGACCACGCCATCGGTGCCGACCCCTACGTAGGCGTTGGGTTCGAACGCCGGCGGACCGGATGGTGCCGCGCCGGATGTATCGCGCTTCGAATCGACTCGACACCCTAACAGCAGCCCGCCTCCTGCAGCCGCCAGGACTACGACGAACTCCCGACGGGAAAGGCGATGGTCGGAGACGAGATTCATACTGAGCCTCCGGCCGCCTGCTTGATGGCGGCACGAATCCGGCCGTAGGTGCCGCAGCGGCAGATGTTCCCCGACATGGCGCTGTCGATGTCCGCGTCACTGGGTTTTGGCGTCCTGGCCAGCAGTGCCGCCGCCGACATGACCTGTCCCGACTGGCAATAGCCGCATTGGGGGACCTCGAGCGCGATCCAGGCGTTCTGGACCTTCTTTCCCGTGGGTGTATCCCCGATCGCTTCGATGGTGGTGATCTGTTTGCCGACGACGGCGCTCACCGGAGTGACGCAGGAGCGGG
>CAYNNS010000042.1:0-16234 GCA_964398345.1 uncultured Gemmatimonas sp.
AAAGATGCGGCGGGCAAGCGGATAGTCGCACGGCTATCTTGTCCGCCTATGAGCTCCGCCCCCCCCCATGCCTGGCGCCACCATCTGGCCGACGAGGCGGATGCCGCGTTTCTGTACCGCCAGCTGGCTGCGGCGGAGCCGGATACCAGCCGATCCGGAATCTATTTGCAGCTCGCCGAGGTGGAGGACCGCCACGTTGCAGTCTGGCGTCGGCTGCTGGCTGAGCAGGGGCACGAGGTCGCCACCCCACAACCCTCCTTCCGGGCCCGCTCCATGGCATGGCTGGGGAGGCGGATCGGCCCACGGATCCTGCTGCCTTTTCTGCTCCAAGAGGAAGGCCGCGAGGTCAAAGGCTACCTGCAGATGTATCGCCAGGCGCCGGAGGGGGCGGCGGGTCCCACAGCTCTGACGCTGGCCCGGGAGTCCAAATCCCATGCCGAGCGGCTGTCGAGCCTGGTGGAAGGCGCGAGCGGGGAGCCCTGGCACAAGACGGGGGCGGGGGGCTTCCTCCGCAACGTGGTCTACGGCTTCAACGACGGGCTGACCGCCAACTTCGGACTCGTTGCAGGGATGGTAGGCGCCCAGGCCGGGCTTGGGGGTACGGCGACCCATGCGGTGGTGGTCGCGGGTCTGGCGGGAATGGTGGCGGACGCGCTCTCGATGGGGTCGTCGGGTTATCTCGCCGCCAAGAGTGAACGCGAGGTCTTCGAGCACGAGATCGCGATGGAGCGGGAAGAAATCCGGCTCATGCCTGAGCTCGAGCGCGAAGAGCTCTCGCTGATCTACCAGGCGAAGGGGATTCCGGCGACTCAAGCGGGCGAGCTCGCCACGGCGGTCATGGCGGATCCCGAAAAAGCGCTCGAGGAGCAGGTCCGCGAGGAGCTCAAGATCGGGGAGGCCACCAGTACCCCGCTCCGGGAAGGGTGGGTGACGGGAGTCGCCACGGCATTCGGTGCCTTCATCCCGGTGGCCCCGCTGCTGCTCAGCCGGAGTCCGTGGGCGATCTGGACCTCATTTGGCGTGGCGATGCTTTCGCACTTCGGGGTGGGTGCGGCGCGGAGCTTCTTCACCGGCCGCGGCGTGATCCGCAGCGGACTCGACATGTTCGTGGTTGGGCTCGGCGTGGCGGTACTCGGTTATCTGGTTGGCGATTGGATCGTCAAGGTGATTTAGCAGCGTGATGTAGGCAACCCCAACAAACAACAACAGAAGGACGCGGAGGACGCGGAAAACCGGATTCACGCGGAGCGCTCCGTGTGCTTCCGTGCATTCCGTGTCATCCGTGGCTTGTTGTTTTTTCTTTTTCTTAGAGCCGAGCTCGTTCTCCGATGTAGATCACTCTCCAGATCCTGCCCCGTTGGTCGTCGGTGATGTAGATGGCGCCGGATTCGTCCTGAGCCAGACCGACCGGACGATAGCGCGCACCGCCCGGATCCAGCCTGCCTCCGGCAAATCCGTCCGCGAACGTCTCGTAGCCCGGCCCGAAGCTCGAGCCGGACCGGGGCACCAGCACCACCTTGTAGCCCGCTTGAGGCTCCGGGGCGCGATTCCACGAGCCGTGAAAGGCGAGCAGCGCGGCGCCCCGAAACTTCGGCGGCAGCGCATCGCCCCGGAGGAACAGCAGTCCATCCGGGCCCCAATGTCCGGGGAAGCCGATGAGCGGCGCCTTCGCCGCAGCGCAACGGCCCGCTCTGTGGCCGTCGCCGCCGTATTCCGGCGCCAGCACCTTCCGGCCCAGCGAGTTGTCGTGAAAGCAATAGGGCCAGCCGAAATCGTCTCCGCGTGCGATGACCGCGAATTCCTCCGAGGGCTGCTCCGCGCTCTGCTTCGCGGTGTAGAGCCTCGGCCAGAGGGTGGCGAGCCCGTCGCGCCCGTGCGAAGCCGCGTAGAGCTGGCTGCTGACGCTGTCCCACGCCAATGCAACCGCGTTGCGGAATCCCGTCGCCCAGCGCTCGCCGTCGTGAGCGTGAATCTGGTGCAGCCGGTCCCCCGCATAGCGCCAGATGCCGGCGCGATACCCGAGCTCGGGGCACGGATCCAGACCCCGCTCACCGCGCCGCTCGGTGCACACGTTCGAATCCGAGCCGACGTTGACGAACAGCGCGCCGGTGGCGTCGAACGCCAGGCTGCGGCTGTTGTGACCGCCCGCGGGAATCCCGCTCACTATGGTATCGGGAGGACCGGCCGCGGCGAGGCCATCCGCGCTCAGCCGGACGCGCTCGACGGTGCTCGGCGTGGAGTAGTAGAGGAACCCGTCGTGCAGGGCAATGCCACTGCCTCCCGCCGACGCGATGTGGCGCACCACTTCGGCGCGGCCATCCCCGTCGCTGTCGCGCAGCACGGCGATGCCCCCGGGCTCGCGCTGTCTCGAGGTTCCTGCGCTGGTCTGTCCGGGTGCTTCGAGCGCGACATACAGGGTGTGCTGCGGCCCGACCGCGACGTGCCGGGCGACACCGATGGCATCGGCGTAGACCGCCGCGCAGAATCCCTCGGGTAGTGAGATGCCACCATTGCCGGCATCGCAGTGCGGGTCCGCACGCGACGCCCCCGCTTGTCCCTTGCCGCAGCCGCTCGCCAGCGCCGTAAGCCCCAACATGAGGTGCGTGGTTCGCATGACGCGCAAGCTACGCGCGCTCACCTTGTCTCGACAGCCCGGCAGGGGTAGGCTCCACGGAGTTCTGACCGTTGGGTGTGCCGTGACTCGCAAGTTGCTGCCGGTTCTGCTGGGGTTGCTGACGCTGGCGGAGCCGGCGCGAGCCCGCCAGACCACGGAATTCGCACGGTTGGTGGCCCGGCTTTCGGAGCCGGGCGGCTATTTCGACAGCGACAATCTGGTCTCCAACGAAACGTCCTACCTGCACGTCCTGCCGGCGCTCCGGAGCCTCGACCTGCACGGAGGTGCGTATGTCGGCGTCGGCCCGGAGCAGAATTTCTCCTACATCGCCGAGCTGCAGCCCGCCGTCGCCATCCTGATCGACATTCGCCGCGACAACATGCTGCTGCACCTGCTCTTCAAGGCGATGTTCGAGGTCTCGCGCAACCGGATGGAGTTTCTCTGTCTGCTGTACGGCCGCCCCGCCCCGCCGGCGCTCTCGCGCTGGACCGATTCGCCGCTCGAGGACATCCTCACCTATCTCGACATCACGCCCGGGGACAGCGCCGTCCAGTCGCGCAATCACAGCGAGCTGATGGACCGGGTCACCAAGTTCGGTGTGCCCATCAACGATTCCGACCGGGTCACGCTGCGGCGGTTCCACGACGAGTTCTTCGCGCAGGGCCTCGAGATCACCTTCACGAGCCGGGGCCGGCCCTCACGGCCCGGCTATCCCACGGAGCGCTCGCTGTACCTCGCGACCGACCTCGATGGGCATCAAGGCAGTTACCTGTCCACCGAGGACCGGTTCCGCACCGTGCGCGAGCTGCAGCGGCGGGACAAGGTGGTTCCGGTGGTGGGTGATCTGTCGGGGCCGACGGCCATGAGAGCGATCGGCGCCTACCTCAAGGAGGGCGGCGTTCCGGTCACCGCGCTCTACGTCTCCAACGTGGAGATGTACCTCTTCCGGCAGGGCAGTTTCCCCAGATTCGCGGAGAACGTGCGGGCGCTGCCCGGGGCGCTGAACGGCGTGCTGATCCGTAGCTATTTCGGCCGCGGCATGCTGTGGAACGGCGGCGGTCCGGTAGGCGCGAGCCCGCTGCCCCAGGTCCAGCCCGGCCAGCTGAGCGCTCAGCAGCTGCAGACCTTTGCGGCGTTCCTGCAGCTGACTCAGCATCCCGACAGTCTCTCTTATTTCGAGCTGTTGACCAGCGGGCTGGTCGAGCTGCGGCCCCCGCCGCGGTCGCCACGGCAGCGGCGCAGGCGGGTTAGGCAGCCGGCGTGACGCGCTGGGTGCTCCGGCTGATCATCGCCAACGTCGCCGTTTTCTTTCTGCAGTGGCAGTATCCTTCCCTGACGACTCGCTTCTGGCTGGTGCCCATCGACGCGTGGCGGGAGCCCTGGACCGTCGTCACCTACCTCTTCCTGCACGGCGGGGTCGGCCACCTCTTCTTCAACATGCTGGCGCTCTTCTTCTTCGGCTCCCGGCTGGAGAACCGGCTTGGTGGGGGAGCGTTCCTGGGACTCTACTTCTCGAGTGGGATTGCGGGCGCCCTGCTGTCCCTGATCTTCGCGCCCACCGCGCCCACCATCGGCGCCTCCGGCGCGGTCTTCGGGGTAATGCTCGGTTATGCCTGGTTCTGGCCGCGCGATCAGATCCTGATCTGGGGCATCATCCCGATCGAGGCGCGCTACCTGATCGTGCTCACGACGGCGCTGGCGCTCTGGGGCGGCTTCGTGCCGGGACAGGGGGGGACCGTGGCGCACTTCGCGCACCTCGGCGGGTTCGCGGGCGGCTTCCTCTTTCTCAAGCTGCTGGCCCACCGGACCGGGACCGAGCGCTTCCGCCGCTCGACGCTGCCGAGGGCGCCGCGCCTCGAAACCAGCGCGAGCGCGGTCGACCGGTGGAAGAAAATCCGGCGGGACCAGCTGCACGAGGTGAACCGCGACGAGCTGGACCGCATCCTCGACAAGATCAGCGCCAGCGGGATCGCGAGCCTCACTCCCGGGGAGCGGGAGTTCCTCGACCGCTTCAGCTCACGTCACTGAGGCTTCTTGTCGACCGGACGTTCGGCCCGCAGCGTCCACTCGTTCATCGACCCATCGTAGAGCCGGACCGGCACCCCCAGCAATCGTGCCACCAGATAGAGCTCGCTGGCCCGGGTTCCCACGCGGCAGTAGGTGACCACCTGCTTGCCGGGGGAAACGCCCGCGGTGGCCAGCAGCTGGCGCAGCTCCGCCGGGTTACGCAGCCGGCCGCCGCTGACCGTCGTGGTCCAGTCCAGGCTGCGTGCGCCGGGAATGTGTCCGGCGCGGAGGACGGCATCCTCCAGCACGCTGCCGTCGAATTCCTCCGGACTCCGCGCGTCGAGCAACGTCACCGTCGAATCGTGCAGATGGGCCGCGACCCACGCGGCATCGACCAGGACGGAGTGCTGGGGATGGATCCTGAGCCGGGAGCGCGGCACCGGGGCCGACGCCCCGCTCGCCGTGGCGCCGTTGCTCTCGCGCCAGGCCGGCAGTCCGCCGTCCAGCACCGAGACCCGGTCGCCCAGGCCGAGGTAGTCGAGGGTGAAGAACAGCCGGGAGACCGGAAGCAGGTCACCGTACAGCACGATGCGGCCCCGATCTCCCACGCCCAGCCGCTCGAAGAGGTCCTGCAGGTCGCCGTCCGGCGGCAGCTCGGTGAGCAGTCCGTTGCGGGTGACCGCATACTCGGGCATGGTCACCAGGCGGGCCCCGGCGATGTGCGCCGAATCGTAGGGTGCCTCGCCGCGCTCGGCCTCGAGGATCACCAGATTCGAATCCAGCCGGTGCCGCTGCAGCCAGGCCGCCGTGACGAGCACTCCGGGCGCCGGCTCGCGCTTGCCGCACTGGTCTTCCTGAGCCGCCAGCGGGGCGGACGAGGCGCACAGGGCGAGCAGGGCCAACAGGCGGGTACGCGCCATGCTCAGTGCGGGTTCGTGCCGCTCACCACCGGCAACTCCGGCTTGCGGCTCCACTCGCTCATCGAGCCGTCATAGAGGCGGGGCCGCCAGCCGAGATAGCGGGCGATGAAGTAGAGGTGGGCGGCGCGGAGGCCGACGGTGCAGTAGGTCACCAGCTCGCGGCCGTCCTTGAACCCGGCGTCGCTGAACAGCTTGCGCAGCGCCTCGCGGCTCAGCAAGGGCGACGGGGTGCCGTCGAGGGCGCCCGCGCCGTCGCGGAAGGTGCGCTCCCAGGGCAGGTTAATCGCGCCGGGAACGTGGCCGGAGCGGGGCAACCCCTCGGAGTGGTCGGCGCCGCTGTATTCCCCGGGCGAGCGGCCGTCGAGAATCAGCACACGGGGGTCATCGAGCTCGGCGCGCAGCGACGCCGCGTCGATCACGATCGTCGGGTGCGCGCTCCCGGT
This sequence comes from uncultured Gemmatimonas sp., assembly GCA_964398345.1. Classification (GTDB taxonomy): domain Bacteria; phylum Gemmatimonadota; class Gemmatimonadetes; order Gemmatimonadales; family GWC2-71-9; genus JABFSM01. The sequence goes on from CAYNNS010000042.1 coordinate 5,985, forward strand.
CAGGTGCCCGGGCGTCCAGGTCTCATTGGCGGTCGAAAGCGGCCGCTGCTGCTGGCGCCAGGCGGGGAGGCCGCCGTCGAGCCAGGAGGCACGATCGCCCAGGCCGACGTACTCGAGCGCCAGGAACACCCGGGGCGACATCCAGGTGTCGCCGTAATAGACGATCCGCGAGCCGGCGTCGATACCTAACCCGCTCAGCACCGAGTCGATGTGCTCCGCCGAGGGGAGCTCGGAGCCCGGCGGCCCTCCCTTGATCAGATCGTGCGGGTTGAGCCAGCGCGCGCCGGGGATGTGGCCGCGGTCATAATCGGCGCGATCCATGGCGACGTGCAGGATCACCAGACCGGGATCGGTCCGGTGGGCGGCGAGCCAGTCGGGGGTGACGACGAGGGAGTCACCGCCGCCAACCAGCGTGACGAGCAGCAGGGGCAGCATGGTCACTCCGGCTTCTGCGCGGGATTGACGACCGGCAGCTCGGGATGGGCCGCCCAATCCTGGAACGAGCCGTCGTAGAGCTTGGCGGTGAAGCCCAGGTAGCGCGCCGCGAACCAGACGAAGCTGGCCTGCTGCCCGATGTGGCAGTAGGTGACCACGGTCTGACCCGGCGCGATGCCCGCGCCGGTGAAGAGCACGCGGAGCTCTTGCGGCGACAGGAACTTCCCCGACGAATCCACCACGCTCCCGAAGTAGAGGCTGGCGGCGCCCGGGATATGGCGGTTGCGGCCCTGACGGGTTTCCCGGCCGTTGTAGAACGACGTATCCCGCGCGTCCACGATCCGCACTTTCTTGTCCTCGAGATGCGCCTTCACGAACGCCGCATCCGCCACCAGCTCCGGGTGGGGGTGCGGTGTAAAGTGCCCGGGACTCACGGTCGGGAGGTCGGCGGTCACCGGCCGGCCTTCCTTGCGCCAGGCTTCCAGCCCGCCATCGAGAATGGCGACGCGGCCTCCCAGCCCCATGTACTCCAGGGTGAAGTAGGCCCGCGAAGTCGGGCTGAAATACTCCCGCGCGAAGTAGAGGACAATGCGCGAGTCGTCGGAGATCCCCTTCGCCTCGAAGACCGAATCGAGCGTCGCGACACTGGGCAGCTCCAGAGAGAGAGCGCCCTCGACGCGCGGCGTGGAGAAGTCGCTCAGTGGCGCCAGGAATTGGGCGCCGGGGATGTGCGTGGAGTCGTACAGAGCGCGGGTGGCCCGATCGCCGATCTGAAAGAGCAGCAGTCCCTTGTCATGCAGGTGATCGGCGAGCCACGCGGTAGTCACTACCGCGGGCAGGGCGGGAGCCGGAGTCGCGCTGGGCGGCGACCCTCCGGCGAGCGTGGCGAGGAGCATAATTAGCATGGAGCCTCCGGTCTGTACTGCGGGTCTTCCGAAATTAGCGCGGCGGGGCCCCGGGGCCAGCGGGGTGCAGGGAAGCGCCCGCGCCTGCAGCGAACCGCGGCGAGCAGGCGGTGAGCCGCACCGGGTTAGATGGTCTGCCCGAGCCGGGCTTCCAGCTCGGCCCGGCGCGTGCGGCTCAGCTTGAGCTTGCTGCCGTCCTGCAGGACCACGAGGTGATCGCCCTTGAGATAGGGTTGCAGCTCGCGCACGCGATCGAGGTTCACGATCGCCGAGCGATGCACTCGGAAGAACCGCGCGGGATCGAGCCGGGCTTCCAGCGCCTGCAGGGTCTCCCGAATCACGTGAGTCTTGCCGCCGGCGTGCAGCCTGGCGCAGTAGTCGGCGGCCTCGATCCAGTCGAGCTCCGCGACCCGCACGAAGCGCACGTGCCCGGCGACCTTGACGACGATCCGGGTGAGGTAGCCGGCGCCATCCCCGCGGCCGGCGAGCTGCTGCAGTAACCCGCTCAGCCGCCGGGCCCACTCGCCCCGGTTCTCGCGCAGCGTCGCTTTGGCATGCTCCAACGCCTCGGCGAAGCGGCGGTCGTCGAAGGGCTTGACCAGATAGTCGAGCGCGTGGACCCGGAACGCCTGCACGGCAAACTGATCGTAGGCGGTGATGAAGATGACCGCCGGCATCCGCTCGGGCTCGAGCCGCTCCAGCACCGCGAAGCCGTCGAGCTCCGGCATCTGGACGTCGAGCAGCAGCAGGTCGGGGTGCAGCCGCTCGACCGTCTCCACGGTGGCGTTTCCGTCCGCGCACTCGGCGACCACGGTGCACGCCGGGTCGCGGCGCACCAGCTCCGCGACGCCGCTCCGTGCCAGTGGCTCATCATCGGCAACGACGACGCGGATCGGCTGGCTCACGCGGGCCTCGCGCGATAGGGCAGCGTCAGCGTCGCCACGGCGCCACCCTCGGGCCTCCGCGTCAGCGCAAAGCGCTGGTCGGAGCCGTACAGGTGCTGCAACCGGGCCCGCACGTTGCGGAGGCCGACACCCGACCCAAGCTCGCCGGCGGGCTCGGGCCCCGGGCCGTCATCGGTCACCTCGAGAACCAGTGTCCCGTTCGAGGTCTGCGCGCTGATCGTGAGATGACCGGCCGCGGCACGCCGGGCGATGCCGTGCTTCAAGGCGTTCTCCACGACGGGCTGCAGGACGAGATTGGGCACGTAGGCGTCGAGCGCCCGGGCGTCGGCGGAAACGCTCACCCGCAGACGGTCCTGAAAGCGCAGCTGCTCCACGGCGAGATAGCGCTCGACGAACGCGAGCTCCTCACGCAGCGGCACTTCCTGGGGAGGGCGCTCATCCAGAAAGCTGCGCATCAGGTCGCTCAGGCCCGCGATCATGGTGACCGCGGTCTCGTTCTCCCGCTTGCGGACCAGCATCGCGATGCTGTTCATCGCGTTGAAGAGGAAGTGGGGATTGAGCTGGCTGCGTAGCGCGCGCAGGCGGCTCTCGGCGAGCTCCGCTTCGAGCGCCGCGGCGGCGAGCTCTCCCTGGCGGGCCCGGCGCGTGGAATCGGCGGCGATGACGGTGCCGAGGATGGCGAGATAGGCGAGCAGGTTGGTCGGCAGCGTCCAGAACGCGCGGCTCAGCGAGAACATGGTGAACATGCCGAAGCTGGCGTGCGCGATGCCGAGCCCATGCTGCACGCCCATCTCGAGCAGGGAATGCAGCAGCGTCGCGATGAGGGCGAAGCCGAGCTGCAAAGTCGCCGGTGCCAGCCAGTTCTCGCGGCTGAGCGGAAAGCGCCGGACCGACCAGGCCACGAAGGGGAGGAACAGGGCCCAGAGGTACCAGTACGGCATCCCCATCACCAGCGCATGCCAGAGCCGGGTGTCCCCGCCGTCGGAGCGCATCGTGAGGTTGTGCTGACCGGCGGCGATCAGTCCGAGCAGGGAGGCGACCACGAAGACCTGCAACGTGGCTACGCGGCGTGGGCTGGCGGACATGCGGGGCAAGCTATCTCCTGAAGCGGCAAGGACCAAGGAATCTGCAGCGAGCCCGCCCGGCGGAGCGGTGAACCGTAACCCGCTGCAGCCGAATCCAAAGCCTCACGGGGGTGTCATCGCCCTGTCATGGAGTTCACAGCCCGCCGACAGGAGGCGTTCGTCTCTTAGAGACACGTCTCCTGCCGGAGCATCCCCATGCTGGAAAGGTTATCCGCTTCCCGTGTCCCCGGCCGACTCGAGCCGGGACGAGTCCTGCTGGCCGCCGCGTTGCACGGCGCCGTAATCTTCGGAGCGATCAAGGCCACGGCGCCGCACGCCGCTCCGACCGGCCGGCGCGAGGTCCGGCTGGCCGACATCGTCCTCGCGCCGTCCGAGCCGGAGCGCGAACCGGCGCCGGCGTCCGCCGAGCCGGAAGTCATCGCCGCAGCCCCGCAGCTCGAGGAGCTGATCGCGCCTCCCAGCGACGTTCCGATCACGATCCCGCCGATCAAGCAGGGCCCGGCGCTCGACCTTTCCCGTTTCCGCAGTGTTGCGCCGGGGCCCACCGCGGTGCCGGCCGCAACACCGGGGGTCGCGGCGCGCATCATCGCCGCGGGCGAAGCCGACGATCCCGCGTCGGTGCTGTATCAGCCCTCGCCCCGTTATCCGCCGGTGCTGCAGGCGGCGGGGCTCGAGGGGAAGGTGCTGCTCGAATTCGTGATCGATACGGCGGGCCATCCGGAGCCGGCGTCGCTGCGGGTCATCGAGCGCACCAGGGACGGGTTCGATGCCGCGGCACTCGAAACGATTCAGCGCTCGCTTTTCCGGCCCGCGCGGGTGCGAGGCGGGCTGGTGCGCCAGCGCACGCTGCAGTGGGTGGTGTTCCGGATCGTGACGCCGGGCGGCTAGGGATTGGTCGCGAGCGCGCCGCCCGGAGTGAGCTTCAGCACGAAACCGTCGGACTCGCCCAGGCTGGTCCGGACCAGCGCCGAGCTGCCGGGATCGAAGTCCGGCGTGCCGAAGAAACTCCCGCCCACGACGACGAACCCGCTGGGGTCGAGCGCGAGGGCGGTGGCACTGTTGAGCCGGTCGGCCACCCTGGTCACCTCGCCGAAGCGACTGACCCACAGCAGCGACCCCGACGGCGCATAGCGCGCCGCGAACGCATCGGTCGCGCCCGCCTGGCCGAGGCTCGTCAGCGTCGTGGTCCCGGTGCCGGGATCGAAGTCGAGCGAGCCGGTGAACGAGCCCGTCACCAGGGCGCTGCCGTCGGCATCGACTAACACGCGGGTGCCGGTCACGCTGCCGGGTCCGCCCAGGGTCCCGACCGAGACGAAGCCGCCGGTCGCGTCGTAACGGGCGAGAAAGAGATCGGCCGTGCTGAAGCTGGTGCGGGCCGCGAGCCCCGGGCCCGGATCGAAGTCGGCGTTGCCCGAGAACTGGCCCAGCAACACCGCGCCGCCCTGGCCGTCTAGGCTCAAGCCACCGATGGGCAAAGACTCGTCGCTGCTGCCGCCGATGTCCCGGGTCCAGACCAGCAATCCCGCGGCGGTGTACTGCGCCAGGAAAATGTCGGCCCCGCCCTGTGCGGTCAGTCGTACCGGCGTGGCGTTGCGGGCGAAATCGGCGCCGCCGTGAAAGGTACCGGCGACGGTAACGCTGCCGCCCACCCCCACCGCTACGGCACGTGCCTCGTCGTCCTGACTGCCACCGATGGGCAGCGCCCAGCGGATCGTCCCGGCGCCATCGAGCGCGAGCACGAACCCGTCGCTGCCGCTGCCGTCCGCCACCAGGGTCGGCCCCGCCGCCGGCAGCGCATTTGCCTGGCCGAGGAAGGCTCCAACCGCGTAGACGTTGCCCGCGGCGTCCACGGCGAGATCGTTGACCTGGTCGCCGGCGGTGCCCCCGAAGCGGCGCGCCCAGACGAAGTCGCCGCTCGGGGAAAACTTCGCCACGAAGCCGTCCTGGTCGCCGAGGCTATTGAGGACCTGGAAGCCGGGCCCGGGATCGAAATCGGCGGCGCCGCTGAAGCTGCCTCCGACATAGAGATTGCCCGCCGCATCGCGCACCAGGGACGTGACGTTCTCGGTGCCGCTGCCCCCGAAGCGCGAGACCCATTGCAGCCCACCCGAAGCGGAATACTTGGCGAGAAAGCCGTCGGTCCCGCCGAACGTGGTCAGGGCGGTGGTGCCGCTGCCGGGATCGAAGTCGGTGGTGCCGCTGAAGGTCCCCGCGACGTAGACGTTGCCCGAGGCATCGGCGGCGACGTCGGCCACCTGCTCGGCATTCGGTCCGGCGATCTGAATCGCGAAGGTCGCGTTGGTCGTCGGCGGCGGATTGCCACCGGAGCCGTCGCTATCGATGAGATGGCCGCGACAGCCGAGTGCAAGAAATGTCAGTGCAAGAGGAATCCGCTGACGCATACTGCCCCTCCGGGGATGATCCAACTCTAGTGAATCACCCCTCGGCCGGAAAGAATGTGCCGGACTTCGTTCAGCGGGATGGCCTCGACGCGATTGCCGTTGCCGCTCACGGTCGTCGCCATGAAGAGCGCGTCGTAAATCGCTTCCTCGGTCGCCTCCACCGTGGCCTGAAAGAGCGGGTTCATCTCCTCGTTGCCCAGCTCCTCGGTATGGAGCCGCGCGGCGGTGCGGGCGCGGCGCACCACCGTGCTGGTGGAGAAGGCGATGGCGTAATCGCCGGAGCCGTTCTGCGCCGGGGACCCGGTGCGGGCGAGTCCCAGCATGGCGCGTTGCGCCAGGCGGCGCAGGTTGCGGTCGGAGAGCGGGGCGTCGGTCGCGACGACCATGATGATGGAGCCGTCGCCGGGGCGGGGTGGACCGCGGGTTAGGCCGTTCCGGCCGAGCTCCCGGCCGACGGGCACGCCGAGGATGGTGAGGTCGCCGCCGTGATTGGCCTGCACCAGCACGCCGACGCTGAAGCCGCTGGTCCCGGCGACGCGCGACGCGGTGCCGATGCCTCCTTTCCAGCCGTAGGCGATGGTGCCGGCGCCGGCGCCCACGCTGCCCTCGGCCACGGTCCCGGTGTCGGCCGCGGCGAGCGCGCCCCGCACCTGCTCCGCGCCGATCGGACGCGAGCGGATCGCGCTCAGCGTCCCGTCGTTGGTCTCGGCGACGAGCGGGTTAATCGAGCGGACGTTCTCCATGCCGGGCTGCTCGAGCATCCACGCCACCAGGGCATCGGCCGCTTTCCAGACACAGAGCGTGCAGGTGAGCAGGATGGGAGACTCGAGCTCCCCCAGCTCGTTCACCTGGGTGGAGCCCAGCAGCTTGCCGAAGCCGTTCCCGACCACCACCGCGGCGGGGACGCGGTCGAGGAACAGGTTGCCGCCATGCGGCAGGATCGCGGTGACGCCGGTGCGCACCGAATCGCCCAGGCTCAGGGTCACCTGGCCGACGCGCACCCCGGCGACGTCGGTGATCGCGTTGTGCGGGCCGGGCTGATAGATCCCCGGCGCGATGCCCATCGCGCGGGCCCGCATGCGCTCCTGGGCGGCGAGGCTCAGGGGGAGCAGCAGCAGGCCCAGCAGCGCGGCTCGCATCAGCGGAGCGGCAGCTCGTAGTGGAAGAACTCGGTGTCCTGGAGCCAGCCCAGCGATTCGTAGAGCCGCTGCGCCTTGCGGTTGCTGTGCTGCGTGGCGAGCGACATGCCGCCGGCGCCGGTGGCGTCGGCGTGCGCCCGGGCGTGCTCGAGCAGGGCGCGACCCACGCCGTGCTCGCGGGAGGCAGGGGAAACGAACAGGTCGTTCAGAATCCAGGAGCGGCAGGCGGCGACGGACCAGAACGACGCGTAGAGCTGGACGAATCCGACGGCCCTGCCGTTCTCGATCGCCAGAAAGATCACCGATTCGTCGCGCTCGAAGCGCTCGCGCAGGAAGCGCTCGGCCCGCGGCGGATCGGAGGGCTGGTCGTAGAACTGGCGATAGGCGTCGAAGAGCGGGACCAGCTCGGCGAGATCACGCAGGTCGGCGCGGCGGAGCTCCATGCTGGATTATACCCGGCTGGACAGCCTGGGGACACGCGGTAGATTCGCCGTACACGTCGACAATGGATGGACTCATGTCGCAGCGCAACGGCGGGCTCGCCCTGCCAGCCCTGGCACTTCTCGTCGCCGGCTGTGGCATGGCGAAGGGCGGCGGAGACGGCAACGGAGGCCACGTTCGGATGTACTACATCGCAGCGGACGCCGTCACCTGGGACTATGTGCCCGGGGGTCGCGATCAGATTGCCGACCGGCCCTTCGTCGACACCGCGTTTTTCGTCACGCATCCGCCCCAGGCGGTGAGCACCAGCTACAAGAAGACGCTCTACCGGGAATACACCGACAGCAGCTTCACGACCCTCAAGCCCCGGCCGCCGGAGTGGGCGCACCTGGGCTTCCTGGGGCCGCTGATCCGCGGCGTGGTGGGCGACACCATCAAGATCCTCTTCAAGAACAACGGCCATCACCCCTTCGGGATGCATCCCCATGGGGTCTTCTACAACAAGGATTCCGAGGGCGCGCCTTACAACGACGGGACCAGCGGAGCGGACAAGGCCGACGACGGCGTGCCGCCGGGCGCCACCCACCTCTACGTGTGGCCGGTGCCGGAGCGCGCGGGTCCCGGCCCGATGGAGGGCAGCTCGGTGATGTGGATGTACCACTCCCACATCGACGAGGTCAACGACGTGAACAGCGGGCTACTGGGGCCCATGCTGATCACGGCGCGGGGCAAGGCCAAAGCGGACGGCTCACCCGACGACGTGGACCGCGAGCTGGTGGTCGCGTTCGCGCAGGTGCACGAGGAGAACAACTGGGCGGTGGCAGAGAACCTCGGCCCGCTGCTCGCCAAGGGCCCGGCGCCTTCGCACCTCGAGACGCAGAACATCTATCCCTGGTTCGTGAAGTTCACCATGAATGGATTCCTGCACGGCACGCTGCCACTCGAGGCGCTGACGATCAAGCGGGGTCAGCGGGTGCGCTGGTACATCTTTGCGTCAACCAACGATTTCGATGCCCACGCGCCCCACTGGCACGGGAACACGGTGCTGGTCCACGGCATGCGGACCGATGTCACCAGCCTCACCCCCATGGAGATGATCACCGCCGACATGGTGCCCGATAACCCGGGAACGTGGCTCTTCCACTGCCACGTCTCGTTCCATTTGACGCAGGGGATGCAGGCGAGGTACCGCGTGGAGTAGTGGCGAGTGGCGAGTGGCGAGGGCTCACTCGTCTCTCGCCACTAACCTCTCACCACCAGGTTCAGCAACCGGTCCTTGACGTACACGACCTTTCCTGGCTCGCCCGCGACGAATTTCTTGACCGCGGGATCGCGCAGCGCGAGGGCCACGACGTGCTCCTCGGCGGCGCCCCGGGGGACCCGGACCCGTGAGCGCGTCTTGCCGTTGACCTGGACCGGCACCTCCACTTCCTGGTCGACCGTGAGGCCCTCGTCCCAGGTGGGCCACGCCGCGTCGAACACCGAGGTCGTCGCGCCGAGTCGCTCCCAGCACTCCTCGGCGAAGTGCGGTGCGAAGGGCGACAACATGATCACGAATTCCTTCACGATCTTGCGTTCGTTGCAGTTCACCGCGCGCAGCTGATTGAGCAGCTCCATGAGCGCCGCGATAGCGGTGTTGTAGGAGAGCTGCTCGAGCCCCTGGGTCACCCGCTTCTTGGTCTGGTTCCACTTCACCACGATGCTGTGGTGCAGCTCTTCGCCCGTGAGGGTCCGCTTCTCGCACTGCCGCACCAGCTCCCACACCTTGTCCAGGAAGCGCCGCGGCCCGCTCAGTCCCTCGTCGCGGAAATCGCCGCCTTCCTCGTAGGGCCCCAGGAACATCAAGTAGGTGCGGAAGGTGTCGGCGCCCCACCTGGCGACATACTGGTCGGGGATCACCACGTTGCCGCGCGACTTCGACATCTTCGCGCCGTCCTTCACGATGGTGCCGTGGGCCCGGAATTTCCGGAACGGCTCCTCGAAGTGCAGCTGGCCCTGATCGTGGAGCACCATCGTCAGGAACCGGCTGTACAGGAGGTGCAGCACCGCGTGCTCGTTGCCGCCGATGTAGCTGGTCACGGGCAGCCAGCGCCGGCTCCGCTCTGGGTCGAGCGCCCGATCGGTGAACTCGGTCGCCAGGTAGCGCAGGTAGTACCAGCCGGAATCGAGGAACGTGTCCGAGACGTCGGTCTCCCGATGCGCGTTACCGCCGCAGCGAGGGCAGGGCACCCGGTACCACTCCTCGTGCCGGGCCAGCGGTGAAACGCCGCTGTCATCCGGCTGGAAGTCCGGAATCTGGGGCAGGACGACCGGCAGGTCCTTTTCGGGGACCGGGACCACCCCGCACGCATCGCAGTAGATGATCGGGATCGGAGGCCCCCAGTAGCGCTGCCGCGAGATGCACCAGTCGTAGAGCCGGTACTGCACCCGCCCCTTGCCGTGCGCTTCGGCCTCGAGCCAGTCGACGATGGCGCGGAGTCCGGCCTCCGCGCTCAGCTCGGAAAAGCGTCCCGAGTTGACCAGTCGCATCCCCTCCATCCCGGTGCTGGCTTCGGAGACCGGGGTGCTCGCGCTCTCGGCTTCGGCGGCGAGGACCCGCACGATGGGCAGGCGGTACGCCAGCGCGAAGAGAAAGTCGCGGTCGTCGTGTGCCGGGACCGCCATGATCGCGCCGGTGCCGTAGTCCATCAGCACGTAGTCGGCGATCCAGATCGGAATCCTGGCACCGGTTCCGGGATTCACGGCATAGCCGCCGGTGAACACTCCGGTCTTGTCTTTGTCGCCGACTTTGCGGGACACGATGTCCTTGGCCGACGCGGCACGACGGTACGCCTCGACCGCGTCCCCCTCGCTCGCGGCGGTGACGCGTTCGACCAGGGGATGCTCCGGCGCGAGCACGAGGAACGTGGCACCGAACAGCGTATCGGGCCGGGTGGTG